>JAIXPV010000162.1 GCA_027486105.1 Runella sp.
CACAATACTTGGACAAATTGGCCAGCGACAGCGCAGTCAATACAATTGTTCCAAGTCCTACGCCAACACCAACGCCTTCGGCTTCTGCGTAGTAATTCTAAAACACTGTCAAACAAAGAAAGGGGGCTTCTCGCCCTCTTTTTTTTGCTATATTCGCATAGAAAATGCTGAAAAAACATGGAATTGGAACTCAAATTTGACCCCATTACTGGTAAGCTTCGCTTAGTTGTGGGTGGTTGTCGAACCATCTCAGAAGTGAGTTTGGGGAAGTGGCTCAACGAAACATCCAATCTTTTCATAACAAACTTGCAACAGCAACTTACGTTTGCCACTTATGACGAAGAGACAAATATTTGGACCCTCAATGTAGATACCGTTGTCTCTCAGATTGACTCAACAATGATATACAATCTACTGGAGGGGACATTTGATGAGATTAATCAAGAAATCACAAATCTGAGTCAGCAGGTTGAGAATTTTGGCATTACTTATTCCCAGATTCAGGGGGCCCTCGTTTTTAAAGAGGACAAAATTGTTTTAGGTACAACCGCTCAGTATTGGCGTGGAGATAAAACATGGCAAACGCTCAACACGAGCGTTGTGCCCGAGGGGTCCAATCAATATTTTACAACTGCAAGAGCAAGGGCTGCTCTCTCTCAGGGTCAAGGGATAACCTATGACCCCAATACTGGTATTATTTCGGCAAACCCCTCTCAGATTGTTGACCCAGGATCGGTCCAAAATGCGGTAGCCGCAATGCTTGTTAATAGTCCAACTGCATCTTGGAATACATCTGGGGGGCAGGTGAGTCTAACAATAAATCTATCCAGCTTTACCACTTCCCAACTTGCGGAAGGGAGTAATTTGTATTGGACGCAGGCTCGTTTTGATAATGCATTTTCAGCAAAAACCACTTCCCAACTTGCGGAAGGGAGTAATTTATACTTTACGGTTGCCAGAGCCAGGACCGCATTTTCTGCTGGGCCCGGTATCTACATAAGCCCCTCTGGGGTCATTTCCACCACAGGAATTGCGGGTGGAGGGAGTTTGGATGTGGAGCAGGTGCAGGATATTATTGGCGCAATGCTGACAAGTTCACCAAGTCTGGCTTGGCTGTACAATGATTCGTCTGGCACTCTGTTTGCCAACGTTCGCTTAAACCCCTTTACAACTGATGACTTAGACGAAGGAACGTCTAATCTTTATTACACCGATGCCAGAGCGCGTGCCGCGATTGATGTAACGGGTGGGTTACTCACCTACAATAGCACCACGGGTGTTATTGGCCTTACAGCTGACGCTTTTGACAGCAGATATGTGCAGTTAGCGGGTAGCTACGCTAACCCCACTTGGATAACGTCATTGGCGTTATCGAAGATTACGGGCTTAACAGCCGCTTTGGATGGCAGGGAGCCTACCATAACAGCAGGTACGACTGCGCAATATTGGAGGGGTGACAAAACATGGCAGACTCTGAATACTTCGGTAGTGCCCGAAGGAACGAATCTGTATTATACTGATTTGAGGGCACGTTTGGCGATTAGTGTAGACGGGGGTGTGCTGTCTTACAACCCCACAACAGGCGTTATATACCTTGATCCTGCTCCAGAGGCTTACGATGCACGATATGTAAGAGTTTCAGCATTTTACTCCAATCCAAGTTGGATAACATCCTTAGATATTTCGAAGATTACGGGCTTAACAGCCGCTTTGGATGGCAGGGAGCCTACCATAACAGCAGGTACGACCGCTCAGTACTGGCGTGGTGACAAAGCATGGGTAACACTTAATACCACAGCTGTGCCCGAGGGGAGCAATCAATATTTTACAACTGCAAGAGCTCGTGATGCAATCAGTGTGGACGGAGGTATACTAAGTTACATTGATGGTATTATATATCTGTACGATTACTCTTTTGACGATTCCTATGTACGACTAGATGGTAGTTACGCCAACCCAAGTTGGATAACGTCTTTGGCATGGTCAAAAATTACTGGCGCTCCTACTATCTCTGGCACCACAAATTATGTATCCAAGTTTACAGGGGCAAATACCTTGGGCAATAGTCAGATTTTTGACAATGGAATAAATGTTCTCATAGCAAGCGTCGTTGATAACACTTTTGCAAAGCTTCAGACCCCAAACATCTCCCTTGGCGTTAACCAATGGAATTATTCATCGGAGGGTACCCAAAGATTGTACTATGTAAACGGAGGGGGTGCCTTCTACAAAGTTCCCCTCGGAAGTGTTCACGGCTTTCGCTTTGGCGATAAAGAACTTATGACAATTTATGGTAGTGTCAGCGCTACTGATCTGTACCTGGGTGCCGAAAACACATCAAGTCGCATAAATTTATACTTTTTAAACGCCAGTGGAAGTACCTTGTCTTCCTCAAACAGAATCGCTGTGTTAGCCAACGAGAGCAATTCTGACATTAATCTTTTTGACTACGATGGTACCACTTTTCGCAACTGGATTAAAACAGTAGCAAGCACCAATCAACTACAATTAAGCAACTCCCTATACGTAAATTATGGAGGAGACGTAGGAATAGGAACCACAACTCCAACTCAAAAATTACACGTTAACGAAGGCTTTATACTTTCGAAGCGTAGTGGAGACGCTAGGGTTCAGGTGGATGATGGAAACCAAACATGGTCTATCGCTTCTGGCCAAGCGGGTGCTGGAATATTTTCTTTAGTACAAGAAAATGTGGCTATTAGACTGGCAGCATTTAACAATGGTCAATTTCGTTTTAATGCTTATACTACACCATCCTCATTCACAGGTACCGCAGCTGGTATGCTTGCTTTTGACAGTTCAGGCAACGTTATCAGCCGGGATAATGTACGAAGCGATTCGGCCAATGACGGACGCTATACCCAATTTGGCCACACTCATCCCATTGCGAACATAACTGGCTTACAGGCGGCTTTAGATGGAAAGTCCAACAATGGTCACAATCACGATGATAGGTATTATACTGAAGGGGAGTTGAATACCAGCGGGGCTGGCGGTTCGGTGCATTGGGACAATATTTCTAACAAACCAGGGTCGTTTAACCCGAATAGCCACAATCACGATGACAGGTATTATACAGAGAGTGAGAGTGATGGGCGGTACACCCAGTTTGGCCACAACCACGATGACAGGTATTATACCGAAGGGGAGTTGAATACCAGCGGGGGTGGCGGCAGTGTTCACTGGAACAATGTGTCCAATAAACCATTTATACTTACCTCAGAAAGCGACCCAACCGGGGTAAGCGCGGTAGGATTTAGCTGGGACAGTGCCGAAACGCTCAGGATAAATGTCAATCTTAATAATGGAGTAAATAAACAAGGAACCGTAAATCTTCACAATCACTTTGCGGTGTTGGATGGTGGATATTACAACACCTTTTATTCAGTCAACTCTTTCAACTCAACAGTTGTGTTTGGGGATGGTATAGTTACGCACTCCTCTAATAAAAAATGGAAATTGGCAGAGGCTGTAAGTCTTGGATATTCTCCAACACCAAGCACTACAGCATTGAAGGTCCAAATAGATGGTACAGACTACTTTGTACTTATTGCCTAGTTTCTACCCGAACTTTTTTTCTCAATGAGAAAAAATATGTGTTATTTACATTAAATTTGTCAAAAAAGTATAAACGAAATCATGGAAAACCCAAGCAACTTAGAATTGTTGGAGCAGGACCTCAAGGAGACAGAAGCCCAACGTGCCAACATTGAGACGTCAAAATTGGCTACTCTCAAAAACTACGACCAGCAGGGCCTTCGGCTGGACCTGCGAATCTCGGCCCTGAAGGTGGCTATCGCAGCCGAAAAAAACTAACCCGTAAGAAAAAAAAACCAACCCAACCCTACCCAAATGCAAAGTGAACCAACCCAACAACAGTCGGTTGACATATTCCCGGTAATGAACGGGAGGGCATACAATGAGCAGGAACTCATGTTGATGTCTGAAACTGACTACGCGGCTGTCATGCAAACGATGCTTGAAAAGACGCAACGGATTCAAAAAGCGAGACAGAACAACCAGACTGTACTGGAACTTCAGCAAAAGGAACAGGAGCGCCTTCAAAAAACACAATACCTGATAGAGGCCCAACTAGCCTTATCGCAAGAGGCAAAGCAGGTGATGACGGAAGACGAATGGAACAAGTCGGTCTTTTCGCGTTTAACAGCCGCAAGCGCCAGCGAACCAATGCCAAATATCGAAGAAGTGCCTGATACTCAGCATGGTGAAACTGTTTCAACAGAAGATGTACAAGAACAGGAAACAGAACAGCAAATGAGGACTATTTTTGACCGCTTTGGTCCATCCACCAACAAGGGACTTTTTGGGTTTCTTATCATTTTCATACTCTTTGGGGTAGGGTGTTATTACTGGACAACGGGTATGCTAGAAAGCAATCCTGACAACGCATCCGCTCAACGACTTTTGGATTCTCTGGGTCCAAGACTTCTTTCCAATCCAATGATCGCCATTGTTGCCTTTATGTTCGTCATCGTAGCCATTTGGCTGGCCTTCCCAAGCCTTATAGCTTATTGGCACAGTGACGTCCGAACCGAAATCTCTTTTAATCACGACTTTATATCCCTTGATTCCAAATGGCGAATTTGCGTATTCTGTTTTTTCTTATGGTTCTTCAAGGACCTATTTATGCAAGCCCTGGCGGTGATTTTTGGCTAGACACCTTGGCCAACAAACGCCGCTGCGTTATTGACCAAGCCGAATTTGACGCCAAATATGTCCGTGAGGAAACTAATCGGAATGACCACCCCAGAATCTACGCCTACTTCAAGGCCGTCGGCTTCAAGACACCCGAAAAAATGAAGCCCTCCGAAAGGGCGTGGTGCGGTGCTTTTGTGGGTGCAATCCTGAAGTGGTGTGGGGTTGCCGTGGCAAACGTAAAAAATGTGGCAGCTACTGTCAGCTGGGTAACTGCTGGAAAAAAGTATATCAAGGACCCTAGAACTGTACCTCCAGAGCCAGGTGATGTTAGTATATACAACTTTTCAAAACGAAGGACTGGAGCAGACCACGTAGAGTTCGTAAAGTACTGGCACCCAAATCCCAAATTTCCATACGTGGACATTATTGGGGGCAATACTTCGGACCCGAAAAAGAAAAAAAGTTATGGTGTAATTGCTAAAACGAGACTAAAATGGGAAATAAAATCTTACTACTCCTTACGTGCATTATATGCACCTGCATCTTAGAAAGCTGCAACAGAAGCCCAAAAAAAGAGGTGGCGGTGTACTACCGTGAAGTAGCGGTCACGGAAGAAGGAGATTGCATTAATTGGGAAGCCTATAAGACCTTTATTCGGCTTCACAAAAACAACCCAAAACGTGCGGACCAAGAACTGACAAAAATGGAACAAGAATTGGCTATGGTGATTGCAAAGCACGACAAAAAACTAAAAGCTTTAATCAAAAAACACGATGAAATTCAAGCTAATATCGCTGTTTACAAGCCTCCTAAGTAAGGTAAAAATCAACGAACGCTTTAAGGTGACTGCTTTGGCCGTTCTTTTAGGGGCTGTATTTCTAATATCGCTATCCTATATCCTGAGCAGATGCAAGTCTAACCCTGAAAAGCCTACTGTGGTGTACATTGTCGATACTGCGTGTGTCAACAGAAATGAATCCCTGAGAATGCAAAACTTAACCCTAGAAGCCAATGTACAAGTTCTTTCTGACAGTCTTACTCTATGCAGGCTGCTTAATCTTACCCCAAAAGAAGCTGCACGCTCAATTAGCGACAGATACAAGTCTCGTTCAAGAGGCTCTGGAGTTTTACAAATTAGCCCCCCTAATAAACGCTGATTTGGTCGCTGGGGATACCTGTCAAGCCCGTCTAAAACGGGAGAGATTCTTTCGTGAACGGGCCGAAAAGGGGCAGTATGACCTGCGAAAACAAGCGGCTATAGATGCCAACAATTTCAAATCAGCTATGACCACCAAAGACAAAACATTGACTTGGTGGCAAAAAAAATACTCAAACGCTAATACCGAACGCTGGGTGTACAGAGGTATCACCATAGGTGGGTTAGGTGTGTTGGTAGTTAAAATTTTTTTCTTACAAAGGTAAATGGGTTAGGTGAGTAATATTGGTGTTGCCGTATTGTGTGACACCAATTTCTTTTCCTGCCCCTGTCAAAACAAAACCAAAATTATGAAAACGTACGATTTTACAGTATTGACCAAAGATTTAGAGGGAAATGTCATTCAGCAGACCGATGGTAAGCCACTAGAAATCAACAAATTGCTGGGAAACATGATTGTGACATCTTTTGAAAAGGTGTCAGACCCCATAAAATTTTTCCAGTGGGGTAAACAGATTTACAGCAAAGGAAAAATTCAACTAGACAGCAGTTCGGTAAATGAACTCAAAACGTTTGTAACCAACAACCAGAATTACAACCTGTTGGTTAAAAATGCGATTTTAGAGTGCCTGAGTAATCCAGTCGAAGAAGTATTGGCAGGAAAGGAGGAATAATATGAGTGCTGTAAAATGGATTGACACCCTAAAGCAGATTCGGCAGGGTGTCTCCAATCATTTAAGTGAAGATACGCCTGAGTTGCAGGCAATGATTGATTCTCGGATGGTGTGGTGCGTGGGGGACCCTGAGGAAGGTATCCCTACCTGCGAATACTTTGGCCACTCCGATATAAATGCAGCGGCTGAGGGGGTACTCGATTTTGTACGAAAACTATCTGGGCTTCCCGAAGATCAACTTAAAAGTTTTGAGGGAAAGCAATGCACGCAATGCGGTTGCAGCTTTCGCCTGTATCTCAAAAGTGAAGACAAAAAATGTCCAAAAGGTAAATGGTAACACAGGAGCAGTTTGAGATATTGCAAGAGACGGTCGAAATGCAGCAGGATATGATTTCTGAGGCATTTCGACGCATCCATGTGCTTACTGCCAGAGCAGCCCTAAATAGCCCAAATAAACGCATGGCAGTGGGTGTAGCCAACGAGGTGGTGGTTAAGCTGTATGAACTAGAAAGCGACGATTGTTTGTACAAGCAATCCAATCAGCGCAAGGAGTACATGACCGAAGAGGCAAAAGCTGCACGCTGGGTATGCTGGCACCTGCTGAACAAACTGGGAGGGCTCACTTTTGACGAAATCGGAATCGAATACGGACTGTCTACCTACGTAAAGAAAACAGCCAACGAAATCGAAATATTGATGGCCAATAAGCACGAAAGGCTGTTGATTGAATCTGCCATTGCTCTATTCAACGAGCACATGGAAAAGTATATGTACCAGGATGAGCGCACCGAATCTTCTTAACAATATCCATGACTTTTCACCAAACTCGGTCCAGACCAAGTTTCGGCCTGTTCTTCAGGAGGAAAGAATCCCTGACAAGCCGATGGTTTGGGGGGATGGCAGCTTTGAGGACAGATGGTGGATTGTACAAATAACTCGCTGTAAGTACGGGTGGATGTACGAGGGTGGACCGGATGACCCTCATTCTGGTACGTGGCTCAATCCTATTTATTATTTTTACCTCAACTTCGTTACTGTCACCATCAAGCCCGATGGGACGCCTATTGAAACCGCCCCCCTCTATTTAGACACCGACCACGAGGTTTTTGACCTCATATATTTCAATCAATACATTAAGGGGACGGGGTGCTATGCCAACAATATAGTTATTGCCAAGGGAAGACGTAAGCACTGGACCTTTATTACCCACTGCGGGGTAATGCTGTGGGACTTTGTGTGCGGGTGGGGTAATGTAGCCATTGGGTATCCCCAAGAGGACCCCTA
>JAIXPV010000471.1 GCA_027486105.1 Runella sp.
CCCTGTTCCACTCCCTAAATCAACATCTACCCTGCTCAATTTCTCTCGCCTCAAAGAATTATACGGCGACGACAATGAGTACGTTCTGGATATGATGGAAACTTTTCTGACTGACGCACTACCCGACTTTTCAGAATTTCAGGCATTAATAAACACCAAAGACTGGTTGACTTTGAGCAAGCTGGCACACCGTCTAAAACCAAGCTTGGGGATGGTAGGCCTTACAAATTTAGAAAAAAATATGGCCGAAATTGAAAATCAAGCCCGAAACCAACCAGAGGCTGAAAGTTTACAGCTACTTTGGGATCAAGTCAAGGCCCAACTCGAAATAGGCGTAAAAGAAATTAAAAGCGAAATTGAAAAACTAAAACTATGATGCCTTTTGCAAAAAGACACAATATGCTCCACTGTTGGGTCAAACCAGATTTATTGATATGAGCCACTATCGTAAAGCATGAATCGAAACCAAATCCATATCGGTAAAATCCTTGTTCTCGCCCGCCATTCCCCAGATAAAAGAATAGCTCGAAGTACCGCAACCTGAGTGAATCGACCACGGTGGCGAAAGAATAGCTTGGTGATTGGCTACCCACAAATGACGCGTCTGCGTAGGCTCGCCCATGAGGTGCAGCACTCCGTGGTTTTTGGGCACGTCAAAGTAGCAATAGGCCTCCATGCGGCGGTCGTGCGTGTGGGCAGGCATGGTATTCCAGACACTCCCCGTTTGGAGCACCGTCAATCCCATCACTAATTGACAACTTTGAATGCCACCTTCATGAATGTATTTGTAAATAGTGCGTTGATTGGCCGTTTCGACCGCACCCAGATTCACGGGCGACGCTTCTTCTTTGGTAAAAGTTCGATTGGGGTAGGTATGATGTGCTGGCGATGACAACAAAAAAAAGCGGGCAGGAGCATCAATATTTTGGCTGCTAAAAACCACATTCTGAGTACCTTTCCCAAGGTACAAACAACCTAACTTTTCCAATTCAAACGTGACTCCGTCGGCCACAATACTGCCTTTCCCTCCCACGTTGATAATACCCAGTTCTCGACGCTCCAGAAAGTAGGCAGCTTTGAGGGCATCGTATGTTTGGAGCGTGATAGTAGTCTCCAACGGCATTGCACCGCCAGTCAACACCCGGTCATAGTGCGAATATACCCATACGATTTGATCGGGGGCAAACAATGTTTCAATCAGGAAGTTTTCGCGAAGCTCTTCGGTATTCATCTGCGCCGTTTCTTTACGGCTGCTTTCGTGTCTTATTTGCATTTGAGTTCTTTAATTAAATATGCAATAATCAGCTGTTTTTCAATAATTTACCTCCCCATCCAACCACCGTCTACGGTCAAAACCGTACCATTTACGTAGTCAGAAGCCGAAGACGCCAAAAACACAGCGGGGCCCTTGAAGTCCGCAGGTTCGCCCCAGCGGGCCGCTGGAATGCGGTCCAAAATGGACTTACTGCGCTCGGCATCGGCCCGCAACGCGCTTGTGTTGTCAGTTGAAATGTAGCCAGGCGCAATCGCGTTGACGTTTACCCCTTTGCCTGCCCATTCATTGGCTAGGGCTTTTACCAGGCTCCCCACCGCCCCTTTGCTCGCGGCATAACTAGGCACGTTTATCCCCCCCTGAAAAGTGAGTAAAGAGGCCGTGAATACAATCTTTCCGTACCCTCTTTCCATCATTTTTTTTCCAAACTCTCTGGCCAAAATAAACTGCGCATCTAGGTTGATAGACAGCACCTTGTCCCAGTACTCATCGGGGTGAGTAGCCGCTGGTTCGCGTAGGATAGTACCCGCGTTGTTGAAGAGAATATCAATGGAAGAATGGTCTTTGTTTACTTGATTGATAAATGCGTATAATGAACTGCGGTCGCCTAAATCAGCCGCGTAGGGGCTAAATTTACGGCCCAATTGATGAACGGCTTTTTCAATTTCACTTCCTTCCAACGGCATTGACCGCGACACCCCGATGATGTCGGCCCCCGCCTCGGCGAGGCCCGTGGCCATTGCCAAGCCAATTCCTCGGTCACAACCCGTTATCAATGCCACTTTACCCGTCAAGTCGAAGCTTTTCATTTTTTGGGATTTTAATTTTTTTTAGAAATTTGGATAAAAGCATTGTTGTCTATTTGCTTTACCTCCTCCTATTCCTTCGCTGCAGTATTCAAGTTTAGGCCATAATTTTAGTACATTACAAATATTTTGTTGACTTTTTTTATGCAATCGTTGTCGGCAACGTTCCCATAAATAGGAGAAACAGAGTTTATCTTGTTTTTTTTGAGTTGTTTACCAAAAAGGCGTATCTTCACTTCTCAAAAGAGAATCCTTTACACAGAGTGAAAAAATTGTACAAAACCAATAATTAAGACTGTGGAGATAATTACCATAAAAGATATAGCTAAGGCGCTCAATCTTTCAACTTCTACAGTATCGAGGGCGTTGCGGGGAAGCTATGAAATTAACCCTGAAACCAAGAGACTCGTCATGGAATATGCCGAGCGGATGAACTACCGTCCCAACCCCATTGCGCTGAGTTTAAAAGAAAACCGTAGTCGTTCGATTGGCGTAATTATTCCTGAGATTGCCAACAACTTCTTTTCGCAGGCAATTAACGGCATAGAATCTATCGCCTACAATCGCGGGTACCACGTGGTGATTTCTCAAAATCACGAATCTTACGAGCGTGAGTTGGTTAGCACGCAATATCTGGCTCAACGCCGAGTAGATGGCCTTTTGGTCTCTCTTTCGGGAGAAAGCAATGACCTAGAACACTTTAAAGAACTGCAAACCAAAGGCTTACCGATTGTATTTTTTGACCGCGTACCGCAGGATTACATTACGCACAAAGTAATTGCCGATAACTTTGCCGGAACATACGAAGCCACCGAGCACTTGATTAAACAGGGGTTTCGCCGCATTGCCCACTTGACCAGCCCGTCGTGGCTTTCCATTACGTATGAACGGTTGGAAGGCTATAAAAAAGCCCTCCAAAATCACGACATCCCCCTTGAAGACTCCTACATCAAGTATTGCAGTCACGGCGGAATGATTTTTGAAGAAGTTGAACAGGCAGTCATGGAGTTGATCAACCATCCTAACCGCCCCGATGCCGTTTTTACGGCTGGCGACCGCCTTACTACCACGTGTATGTCACTGATTCGACGAGAAGGGCTGCGCATTCCCGAAGACATTGCCATCGTTGGGTTTACCAATCTGGTTACTGCTCATTTGCTCAATCCCGCCCTGAGTGCGGTTCGTCAGCCCGCTTACGAAATGGGGCAATTGGCCACCGAATTTCTAATCGACCTCATTGAGCGTCCGAAAGCGACGATTCGTTTTGAAACGAAAAAATTAGACACGCATTTGATCATCCGTGATTCTTCTCTCAAATCCACCACGTAATTTCCGACCAATGCTTCGTTTTTTGTGCATTGCCTGTTTTCCTTTTTATTTACAGGCCCAAACCCGCGACACCCTCACAACCTTCCAACCCGACTCTACCTTTTTTGTCCGCACCACCGGCCCATTGGCCTACCTCAATTATGGAGTGGGTGAAGACCGCCTCGGAGGCGCAAAAATGGGGTATGTTGATTCGCTGGTATTGCTCAAAGTCACTGCTAAATACAAAGATATTTATCGGGTACGTTTGACCGACCACCTGTCGGCGTGGATTCCGCACACCCTCACCAAACGTGATACCAACGTACGACTTCCTTTGGTACAGTATTTAACGGCTTCTTGGCGCGTTTCTGGCGACAGCCGCCAGGATTATGTCTCTATCCCATTGCCCGAGCGACTACCCTACCGCAGCCGTCAGGAGATAAATCCAGCTCGGATTGTGGTGGACATTTTCGGGGTCACGGCCAACACTAACTGGATTACCCAACTACGCACGGCTACAGAGATTAAAAATATTGATTATGAACAGGTTACTAACGACCAATTCAGGATTATCATTTCTCTGCGCCATGCGCAACATTGGGGTTATGCCATCGGCTACGAAGGGCGTCGGCTGGTAATACGCATTAAGCATCAACCCAAAAAATTACGACTTCGTGACCTCACCATCGCGGTAGACGCCGGCCACGGCGGTAGCAACTTAGGCGCTCGTGGACTGCGATCAAAGCAATATGAAAAAGACTTTAATCTCAGCATTGCCCGACATTTGCAGCAAGAACTTGAACGCAAGGGGGCAACGGTGCTGATGACCCGCCACAATGACTCCCTCATCAATAATACAGACCGCGTACTGAACCTTCGTAAACTCAAACCCGACCTGCTTATCAGTATTCACAACAATGCTGCAGGCGATACCACCAAAACCAAAGGGACAAGTACTTATTATAAACACCTTGGGTATAGGCCGTTGAGTCAAGCAATACTGGAGCGATTGTTGGAAATGGGTCTGACCGAATACGGCAATGTCGGCCGTTTTAATTTTGCGCTCAACAGCCCTACCGAATACCCCAACGTGCTGGTAGAAGGATTATTTTTAAGCCACCCCGACGACGAGGCGCTTATTTTGGAGGACGCTTACCGCAAAAAAATGGCGAAGCAGATTCGAAAGGGCGTAGCAGATTGGCTAAAACAAGTTAGAAAGCAACGTTCGTAAAAATAGATTACGTAATTTTAGGGTCGCTTCGGTAAACGTTTCGACACTATGCCTTTTATTTATTTTATCTTCCTGTTTATGCATTCTGCTGTTCCAGAAATCCACTTGGCGAAAGGCCAATCAACCACATTGTCACAAAACCATTTTCGCTACGCCACCGACGGAAAAGAAGCGCCCCAGTCTACCTTGGTAAAACTGAGTTTTGACGAGGAATACCTATCCGTTGATTTTCAGTGCTTGCAAAATCCCTTTTGGAGCCAAAACACCTACACAAAGCACAATACCGAAATGTGGAATCAGGAGGTTTTTGAGGTGTTTATTGCCGAAGGCAGCGCCACTCCCACCCAGTATTTAGAATTAGAAATCAACCCCAACAACGCGCTGTTTGTGGGTTGGATTGACAATCCGACGAAAGAAGCACCCCAAAAATTGACGTTTGTTCCTCACGAAAAAGCAGGTATCAAACACGAAGTGAAAACAAATGGCGATACTTGGTCGGGCAAAATGCAGATTCCGTGGGCTTTATTGGGGGGCAAAAAAGATACCTATCGCCTCAATTTTTACCGTATTGTGTCACTCCAATCCCATACCGATCCCGATTGGAAATGTGCCCCTGCCGACTGCGATTTTACCTGTTGGAGTCCGTCAATGAGCGGGGCAACACCGCGTTTTCACCGCCCCGATGCGTTTGGAATTTTGCATTTGAAATAGTTTATTCTACCGTCAGGTAAATAATATTAGTGGGTGTAAGCAGGTGCTTTACTCTTACTGGATTCCCTTCTTTTATTTTGTCAAATGTCTCTGATAGTTCTACATCCACTTTCATAAAAGTTTGAGAAACAGGGTGTTTTATCCATATTAAATAAGAACGCGAGGTCCCACTTTTGCTGGAGTGATGCACGACAAGCTCTTTTTTTTCAACTGTGACCATCGCCGTTTCGGTAAAATCAGACTTAGGATATACCATATATTTCCGGACGATTTTGACCACACTAGACAGCAGCTCCCCGATAAGCCACAACCAAAATGGCAGTAATGCAAATGTATAAAGTATCGTGTCAGGAACTGGAAGTATGGCCAATAAGCGGCTCCCCATATCTTGTAAAACCTTCAGCATATCTTTGGGTAAAAACCACAAACAAAAAAAACAAATCCAAAAGACCGTTGGCCAAATCCACCAGATAACTTTATAAGTGATTTTAATGAAGGTATCAATTTGGTCAACCGCGCGGTCGGCATAAAATTCAGTTTTAGGAATTGTATTCATAAGGCCAGAAAGGTTGGGAGGGTGAATTTAAAAATTTGTCGCCACATTCGCCTAGTTTGTTTCAATTCTATTCGGAGCTTCTTCCGGCAACGTTGCCGACAACGATTGCATAAAAAAATGCAATAAATAAGTTGTTTTGTTATAATTTAACCAGTAATCTCGTACAGGATTCGTCGTTTTACCAAACCAACTCCATAAAATCGTTTCTTCGGATTTTCTTTTTACTGGCTCTGACCGCCTTTCGTCCAGTGGATGAAAAACTCACCATTTTTCTGTGCGGTGATTCTACGCTGGCCCCTAAACTACCCTCCGATGCGCCCGAAACGGGCTGGGGAATGGTACTGCCCGAATACTTCAATACCGATGCGGTACAGATTCAAAACCACGCCGTTAATGGTCGTAGCACCAAGAGTTTTATCACTGAAGGGCGCTGGCAAAAAGTGGTAGCTCAAGTTAAAAAAGGAGATTGGGTTTTTATTCAATTTGGCCACAATGATCAAAAAGTCGTCGATAGCACACGCTCGGCTCCCGCGCAAACATTCTACCGCCAAAACCTGATTCGGTTTGTGAACGAAACCCGCACCAAAGGCGGCAATCCACTGTTGATTACGCCCGTTATGCGGCGCAAGTTTGACCAAAAAGGAGCGTTTGTTGACCAACACGGCGAATACCCACAAGTGGTAAAAGACATTGCCAAAGAGCTGAAAGTACCCATGATTGACCTGCACACCAAAAGTCAGGCTGTGATTGAAAAACACGGCGTAGAAGGCTCAAAAGTGCTGTTTATGCACTACGGCGGCGGTATTTATCCCAAATTTCCCAAAGGCATCGAAGACAATACCCATTTTTCTCGCTACGGTGCGTCGGTCATGGCGAGCTTGGTCGTGGAAGGCATCATGGAGTTACCGATTGACTTGAAAAGCTTTGTCAAAAAATCAGAATTTACGAATAAATACACCTATGAGCTCCCCACTTATTACACGCCCGTTTTTCGCAAAGAAACCTTCAACATTGCCCGCTACGGCGCTAAGGCCGACGGTTTGACGTTGAATACCAAAGCCATCAATCAAGCCATTGAAGCCTGCCATGCTGCGGGCGGCGGCACGGTATTGGTACCGGCAGGTCTGTGGCTCACAGGGCCGATTGTATTGAAGAACAACGTCAATCTGCACATTGCCAAAAGCGCTTTATTACAATTTAGCCGCAATCACAACGATTATCCGATTGTGGTCACTACTTGGGAAGGGCAAGAATCGTACCGCTGTCAGGCACCGATTTGGGGCGTAGATTTGACCAACATTGGCATCACGGGTGAGGGGGTGCTCGACGGTGGCGGCGAGGTGTGGCGCGCCATCAAACGCGAAAAACAAACCCATTCACAATGGACAGCGCTGGTAAAATCTGGTGGCGTAGTGAGCGAGAAAAACGACATATGGTATCCATCAGAGAAGTCCCAAAAAGGCAATAATTTGCCCAATGCAGGACGAATTCTGAACGGTATTCACCCAACGCCCGCCGAATTGGAGTCTTACAAAGATTTTTTATGGCCCAACATGCTCAGCCTAACACGCTGTAAAAACGTGTTGCTAGAAGGCGTCACGTTCCAGAACTCTCCCGCTTGGACCATTCACCCGCTACTCTGCGACCACGTCAGCATTCGCAACGTGACCGTCAAAAACCCCTGGTACGCCCAAAACAGTGACGCGCTCGACCTCGAATCTTGCCGCAACGGCATCGTAGAAGGTTGTACCTTTGATACGGGCGACGACGGCATCACCATCAAATCGGGCCGCGATGAACAAGGCCGCAAACGCGGTGTGCCAACCGAAAACTTTATCATCAAGGATTGCAAAGTCTACCATGCCCATGGTGGCTTTGTGATTGGCTCCGAAATGTCGGGCGGCGTCAGAAATCTATTTGTCTCTCACTGTACCTTTATGGGTTCTGATGTAGGCCTCCGCTTCAAAACCGCCCGTGGACGTGGCGGAGTGGTGGAAGACATCTACGTAACCGACATCAACATGACCGAAATTCCCGGCGAAGCCATTCTGTTTGATATGTATTACGCCGCCAAAGACCCCGTACCGCAAGAAGGCGAGTCCAACGAATTACCAACCATCAAAGCCCAGCCTTTGAACGAAGG
Organism: Runella sp.; assembly: GCA_027486105.1. GTDB lineage: Bacteria > Bacteroidota > Bacteroidia > Cytophagales > Spirosomataceae > Runella. The sequence continues at coordinate 8,029 of JAIXPV010000471.1, forward strand.
AACGCCGCAACTCAAAAATTTTTACATTAAAAATATCGTCTGCCAAGGAGCCGAGACCGCCATTTTGGTGCGTGGGTTGCCCGAAATGAGCATCAAAAATATCAACCTCGAAAACGCCGTCATCGAAGCCAACAAAGGATTGGTGTGCGTGGAAGGCGAAAATATTAACCTCAAAAACGTAACCCTTTTGACCAAAGACAAAACCGTGATGCAGGTGCAAAACAGCAAAAATGTAATGCTAGACGGCATCACGTACGGCCCCGACAATGATGTATTGTTGAAAGTGATGGGCACTCGCTCCGAAGGCGTTCGTTTGCTGAATACCAACGCAACCAAGGCGAAAAAAGACGTAGAATTGGGCATTGGGGTGAAAGGGAAAGCAGTGAGTAAGAAGTAAGAAGGCAGTTGTTGCCTTCTTAGAATTATTTTATCTTTGTACTAACTGTAAAACTCATTTGGTAAAATCATGACAGCAGAATACAATTCCGTTTATGATGAGTTGGCATTTTTTTTAGCCAGCCTTTCGCCTCGCAGGGTGTTGGCCTACAAGGCTTCGCCCAAAGCACAGGAGAGAGTTAGTATGTTGTTGAAAAAAAATAAAATAGAAGGCCTAACCACTGAAGAAAATTCAGAGATGGAAAGATATATGACAGTAGAGCATATTGTAAGGCTTGCCAAGGCAAAGGCACTCCAAAAGCTAAACAATCAATGAGTAGTTATATTTCTCGTGCTACCAGTAAAATAGTAATGGTAAGGGCGGGTTCTCGTTGTGAATACTGTCGTGTATTAGAATATCTATCGAGTTTTGATTACCACGTAGATCATATCATTGGGGTGCAGCACGGTGGCCCAAATTCGCTGAATAATTTGGCTTATGTATGTTCTCCCTGTAACTGGAAAAAAGGGCCAAATATAAGTACAATACTTGATTTAAACGGTCCATTAGTCCCTCTTTTCAACCCAAGAACCCAAGATTGGTTTACGCATTTTGAGGTCAAAAACGGGGTTTTACGACCTCTTACCTTAGTTGCCGAGGCTACTATAAAACTACTTGAGCTGAACCTACCTAATAAAATCGAAGAACGATTTGAAATGATGCTTTCTGGTTTTTACCCATAGACCTTCAAGAAATTCAGGCATTACCGTTCAGATTTTAATAAAAACACACCCGCTCCCAACGCCAACACTGCCAGACCCAACTGGATATAAGCGGAAGCTTGGCCGCTTTCATTGTGGGCGTCAATTTTTAAGCCCAGTACTTTGACCGATGCTGAGCTTTTCTGAAATTTCTGAACACCATTGTACCCCAATACGATGGCAAGGACACCCAGAACGATTCCGACAATTTTCTTCATCGTTTAAAGTAGGGGATTATTCTCCTGTCTTTGTTTAAAGAAGTATGCCAGAGAAAACGCTCATAGCTCTTTCTACCCCCTCAAAAACCGCAACCGCTTCCCGACCTGCTTCATCCACTCCCGCGCCATAAGTTCATGCGCAAAGACCGTGGGGTGAACACCGTCCCAAATCCAGTATTCAATAGGGGCTTTTTGGATGGCTTTCTCAAAAACGGCGGGATAATCTATCAAAACGGCATCAAATTCGCTGGCCAATTTTCGTACTACGGCTTGGCGCTTGCTGGTATCGTCTCGCCATTGTTCCCAATGTTCGATGCGTTTACCTACGGGATAGACGAAAGGGATTCCCAGCACAAATAAAATCTCGGGATTGGCGCGTCGACAGTCAGCTAAAAGACTACGGTAGATACTTTCAAACTCTTCGGCGGTGGTGGCTTCTGCGGGTTTATTGATCGTAGCGCCCGTATCATTGATGCCAACAAGAATACTCAATACATCGGGCTTGAGGTTTAGCGTGTCGGTTTCCCAGCGTTTCCGCAAATCCGTGATTTTGTTGGCGCTGATGCCACGGTTGTAAAACGTAAAACCTGCTTTTGGGAAATCTGCCCCGATTCGGCTCGCCACCGAATACGCGTAGCCGTGGCCCATGATGTGGTTGGGGTCGAGATTGCGGCCACGATTACCATCGGTGATGGAATCTCCCTGAAAGACAAAGGTCAGGGCTTTGTCAGTTTTAGAAGAACGGGAAAACTCCGTTCCCAATCCCGCCCAAGCGGCTGATTGCAGAAATGTACGTCTTTGCATAATCATTACCCTTCATCTCCGCTAATCAAACTCTTCTGCTTTTTGGCACCGGCGGCTTGGTTGAGGCGGTACATGACCGTAAGGTTGATCTGACGAGTACGCATACCAGCCGTTCCATAGGTATAGAAATTAGCTCCCTCAAAAATGGTTCGCATATAACGAGAATTAAACATGTCGATGATGTTGAAGGTCAGCGTTCCTTTGCCTTTCAGGATTTCTTTGCTGAAGGCCAAATCTACAAATGCACGCGCTTTGCGGCTTCCTTGGGGGAGTTGCTGCGGCGCTTCGTAATTGGCGCGGAGTTGCAAATCTGTTTTAGGAGCTAAAGTAAAACGGGAAGTTTGACGCGCAAACCAACTGTACGTGTCGGCTTTGAAGGAAGCATCCAGGTTTTGCCCGTCGGTGATGGCGCGGAAGAAATTGAAGTTAAAATCCAATTTCCACCATTTTACGGGCGTGTAGGTGCTGGTAAATTCGGCACCGAAGGCATCTTCGGTCGCTAAGTTTTCGGGGCGTGTATTGGAAAGCCCTTGCGCATCGACACGTCGGATACGCAATACTTTTCCCGTGGTATGACGATAATAAATAGACGACGTAAAAGAGCCTTTTTCGAAATAGTTTATGTGTCCAAAATCATACGAATTGGTAAACTCAGGGTTCAAATCAGGGTTTCCGGAGAAAAAGTTACGCTGGTCGGAAAAAGTTACGTACGGACTCAAATCATTGTAGGTTGGGCGACGCACTCGGCGGCTATAACTTATCTGCAAGGCATTGTCTTTGTTGAGGCTATACGTAGCGTGGGCACTGGGAAACAAATTGGCATAATTACGCGGATTGGTTTCATTGGTTTCGCGCAGAATGGTCGTGATATCAGTTACCTCGGCGCGCAAGCCCGCTTGGTAGCTTATTTTTCCCGTTTTATTACCAATGATTCCGTAACCCCCATAAATATTTTCTTTATAAATAAAGTAGTTATCCAGTCCTGGAAGTGTCTCAAACACACCTTGGTCATTGCGTTGGGTCACAATGTAATCATTGACCATATCCCTAAAACTAGTACGAAGCCCAGTCTCTACTTTTCCTTCTTTTCCCACGGGGTGAATATAATCTAGTTGCACCAAAAATTGGTTTTCGTATTCATCATTCAACGATTTTTGGAGCAGATTTCCTGCCTTGTTGGGTGAGCCGTTGGCCAATACACTACTTTGCGTAAAAGTCTGGTCGGAGCGCTCCCAGTAGGTCAGGTAGCGCACGTCGGCCGTCAGTTCCTGCCCTTTTTTATTGTACGTTTTCTTGTAAGTAAGCGCATATTCCGAATAAGGTTCCGCTTCCGTTTCCCGCTGCTGGCGGTCGGTAATGGCACTTAGGTTATTAAGGGTATTGATGTAATCTTTGTACTGGTTATCCGTAATCCGCAGCACATCCGTACGCCGAAACTGGTAAGAAGCTGTCAGAATGTTTTTCTCATCAAAGAAGTAATCTAAGCCTCCACGAATGGTATTGGCTACGGTTTTGACCTGACTGTTGGTGGTCTGTTGCAACAGCGTTGTGGTGTCTTTTCCCCGAACTTCTTGGTACAATCTGCCTGCACCGATGGGCACGCGGTACGCAATGCCGTAATTGAGGAAAAAATTCAGTTTGTTTTTTCGGTAATTGATATTGGCAGCGATACCGTAGTTGGGCCGAAAGCCCGTTACCACCTCAAACGAGCCGTTGAAGCCTTGTTTGCGTTCTTTTTTCAGCACAATGTTAATAATCCCTGACATACCCTCGGCTTCGTAGCGGGCCGAAGGGTTGGTAATGATTTCGACGCGTTCGATTTGATTTCCCTGCAATTGCTGCAAGCCTGCTCCGCCCTTAAAACTCACCAATCCAGAAGGCTTTCCATCAATTAAAATTCGTACGCCATCGCTCCCGCGCAGCTTAACATTGCCTTCGGTATCTACCGACACCGACGGTACATTACTCAAAATATCAATGGCCGTGCCGCCCGCGTTGGCAAGGTCTTTTCCGACGTTAAATATCTTTTTATCCAACGAGAGTTCCATTGAGCTCTTTTCTGC
>JAIXPV010000292.1 GCA_027486105.1 Runella sp.
ACCGTTGACCATGTCTTTCCAATAGGCATTGCAGGGCGGATGGATTGCGGTACTCAGTAATTGGGTTTCTAAATTAATGAATTCATTATTGGGTGGGACATCGCCCGTGCCATATATTCCTTGTTTCCATCGGTTATTTTGCCTGAAAATGTATTGGTATATAACGGCATTTCCCAAGTAATTGACTTTCCGATAGATGACTGTGCCAGCATCAGCGGTCAAAGAACTTGGACTCATAGTAGAAGCCGATTGATAAGTGCCCTGAATGCCAGCACTTAAGCCCACAGGTTGTATGACAACAATTTGACTGTGCGCAGCAATACAAAGTAAACAGAGCGCAATGGCCATATTTAAGGAAGTATTCATTTGCCTGTGTTGGTGTTGTTGTATGGGTAAGGTATGTTAGAAATGGCAGAATCTTAGTTTGCGCCTGAAGGATTTACTCCTTTTTCTTTCAGTATCCTTAAAATACATTGCATCGAAGCTTCGAGGTTTTTATGCTGATTTTGGAGGGTTTTTACCTGCTCAGTTAATTCTTTGATAGCTTCCACCAAAACGGGGGTTAATTGGATATAATTAATTGATTTGTACCCCTGTGCATCGGTATCGACCATTTCGGGGAATATTTTTTCTATTTCCTGAGCGATAAATCCAGTTTGTTTTTTATCTGTAAAATGGCGTTCGGGGAATTCATTTTTCCGCCACAGATAGCTTACTCCTTGTAGGTTTGAAAGTTGGGCCAAGGCGTTTTGTAAGGGTATAATGTCTTTTTTTAGACGGCGATCAGAAGTAAGCACAACGCCAGCTGCTCTTACGCTGCCAGTGGCATTGATATCGCCGCCTACTTTGAGTTTCCAAGTCGGGTTGGTGGCTAGAGCACCAATGGGCATATTAATTCCTACGACATCATTGGCAAAATCACCTCCGATGAGCGGCGTGGTGGTGTTGGAGGTTTCGATATAAAGTTTGTTGGAGCCGGTCTCGGAAGAACCTGCCTGATAACCGATGGCAACGTTGTTGAAACCTTTCTTGCAGTTTGCCAAAGAAAAACCACCTATGGCTACATTATTTTCGGGATAATTGGTAGGGTCTATCCCCCCGAAAGGAGTGCTGCCCATTGCTCCTGCACCAATACAAACATTATATCCTCCACCGTAGATATTCATGCCGGCACCTGTGCCGATGCCAATATTCTGCCAGCCCTCAAACTCTTCCCCCAAGGCCCTGAAACCTAAAGCTGTGTTGCCGTTTCCGACCGTATTCTTTGACAAAGCCTCTGCGCCAACAGCAGTATTTTCGACATTATTGGTGAGTTTTAGGGCATTGTACCCCACCGCCGTATTGTCTGAATTGCTGGTTACTTTATTCAGAGAACTAAAGCCGACGGCGGTATTTCGCTGTCCTATTGTATTCAGTTCAAGCACTTTCTCTCCAATAGCGGTATTGTACAGCCCGGTATTGAGGGGGCGATAACTTCTTAATCCATCAGGTGTGATGGTAATATTCGATGTGTTATCCTGAATGGTCATGTTGGTTTGCCCCCAACTCAAAGCAGGAAATAAAAGATATAATGGAAATAGCTTTCTCATAGATGATAATAATTACAAAGTTTTTGACTGCTTAATGACTTTTCTTATTTTGGGAGTTCGGCGTCTTGAGCAGGTGTGCCATTGGCCATTGCGGAGCCTGATGGCATAACCATCGTTTTTACAGCTTTCAGTGATATAGGACAAATGGGTAATGATGCTCTTGTTGATGCGAATAAAGCCATGCTTGGCAAAGGGTAACTCAAAAAGGCCTATGGTTTTGGAAGTAATAAGGCGAGTGCCGTCTGCTAAATGAGCGAAGGTATAATTGCGTGAACTTTCTAAAAATACGATTTCTGAGATATGGACTGGACGTTTGCCGTTAGGGGTCTGTATCATCAGATTGGGCAACCCAAGGGCGGAAAGCGGAAACGAGTGGGTATTCATCGTGCTTAATCGGTTTGGTAGTGGGTTCATTTCACTCACTGTTTGGCGTTGATTGATGCTCCAAACTTATAGCAATACATTACACCACTAAACCCCTATTGAGTAAGTGTGCGCTGTGAGTGAGTAAGTGCGAAGAAAAAGGCAAAAAGTGCGTTTAGGCGAAACGAGCCAAAAAGTCATGTTTTTTACGGAAGGATACCTCAACGGTAGAGCCGTCAGACATTTCCAAATAGCCCCCTTTGCCTTTAAAATAGCGGCGAATGTGTTTTAGATTCACAATGTTTGAATGGTGTACCCTACAAAATAAATCTTCTGACAACATCTCCTCAATATCATTGAGGGTGCGGGAAACTAGAAATTTACGGTTATTCGTTAGCGTCAAATGGGTATAATTACTGTCGCTGCGGCAGGTGATAACTTCTTCGTCATGAATAAAAATCAGACCGTCGACGGTGGGCATGGCCATGATATATTGATCTCGGGGTGCTCCATTGATATAGCTGTTCAAAATCATGCTCTGCTCTTCTAAATGTTTAGTAGCAGTACTTAAAGCAGGAAGTTTCTGTACTGCGGCTACCAAATCATCAATGTCAAGGGGTTTGAGCAGGTAGTCCAGCGCAGAGCGTTTGAGGGCTTTCAGTGCGTAGTGTTCATAAGCCGTAACAAAAATAACGCTGAATGAAAGATTGGGCAGCCGGTCCAACACTTTAAAACCTGAACCATCGGGCAGTTCGATGTCTAAAAATACCACATCCGGCCGGAGGGAGCTGATGGTTGTTACCGCCGTCTCCAGTGTATCGGCAACCCCAACGATTTTAATTTGCGGACAATATTTGCCCAACATGATCTCTAGTAATGTACGACTTCGATCTTCGTCTTCAACTATGACAGCACGGTATATTTCATTTGGGTCGGGCAAGGCAGTTTTCACAGGTTAACCAGTATATAACTTCATCAAAACACGTGTCCCCCGTAATGGAGGATTGAGATGCTTCTTATCACAGACGTCAATACTGTGGCTTTCGTCACTCAACTGATTGATTAATTTTATTCTTTTTTTGACGATGTCCAAACCGTGAGAAGCCTGCTCTTTTGCGAGGCCCGTTTTGGCTTTTTGAGAAAACTCCAATCCCACACCGTTGTCGTCGATTGTGCAGTATAGATACTTCTCCACATATTCAAAGTCTATTTTCAGCAGACCTTCTTCCCGCATCCGGCCCAGTTGCCCGTGTCTGATGGCATTTTCCACAAAAGGCTGTAACAAAAGTGAGGGAACTTCTATTTCATTTGATTTTACACTTGGATGCATGTTAATTTCAACCCTGAACGGATGCAGATACCGTAATTGTTCTAATTTGATATACAACTTCAGGAAGTCGATTTCATCGGTTAAAGTGACTGTGCTACGTTTGGTAAAGTCTAATGATTTACGAATCAATTTGGCAAATTGTGAAAGATACCGATGGGCCTGTTCAGCTTCGTTGTTTATAAGAAACTCCTGAATAGCATTGAGACAGTTGAAAATAAAATGAGGGTTCATCTGCGCCCGAAATGCCTGTTTTTCCAGCTCATTGAATTCTACATTGAATGCTCTTGCCTTACGCTCCCGACGATAATAATACATAAACAAAATAGTCAGCAAAGTAAAACAAAAAGAAGTAATGAGGGAGCCCTGTATGATGGGATTGAGATACCAAGGCATCGATACCTTGAAATTTAAGGATGTTTTTCCTAAGAACAGCCCTCGTTCTTTTGAAATAGCTTCCAGCTCAAACTGATAGCTGCCCGGCAGTAACTTTGTAAAGACAGCGGTATGCTCATCGGTGGTACTCCATTGACTGTAAGACCCATAGGAGCCGAACATATTCCCCGAGAGTCGGAAGCGATACCGTATATTACCGGCCCACTGACGGCTGACGGCATAAAACTTAAACCTGATTTCATCTTTGCTTTGCAGGGCTATCAGGGGAGTGATACGTACAAGGCTGTCGTCGCTCCAAACGTTGGTAATGTGTACGGGAATCGGCAGTTTATTACTGCTCGTAATGTCTTTTAAAAAAGTGACCCCACCTGTTGTTGCCACCCAGATAGAGTCATGTTTTACAAATACATCATTGACAATATTGGTCGCCAATCCGTTGTTTGTATTATAGATTGTAATGTGCCATTTTTTTTGAGTGATATTTTCGATGCTTATTTTGTTCAGTCCATTGATTGTGCTCACCCACAGCGTTTTATCGTCGCTTATAAAGAATGACTGAGCAAAATTGTTGGATAGACCCTCTTCGATGGAGAGGTTGTAAAGTTGACGGTTTTTATAGAAAAAAATGCCCGCAACAGTTGTTCCAATGATCAAACTGCCGTCCGGAAGAGTAGCTAACGCGGTGATTCTGTATTTGAAATTTTGCAAAACAGACGGTAATGTATCCGATATTTGTGACTTGAAAACCCTGTTTTTAAGGGTTGTTTCTATTTTACTGCGACTGAAAGTCATCAATCCGTTGGTTTGTCCTATCCAGAGACGTTTTTCAACGGGATCGTAAGCGACCGCCGTTGTACGCTCCAAAAACAGTTTTTTTTTATCGATAAGATTGGATAACAAATAGTGGTATTTGGATTCAGTAAAGGGAGGTTTTATTTCACACTCAGCTAGTTGATTTTCAGTAGAAACATAAGCACCATGATGCGTGGCGAGGAAAATCAATGAATCAGAGAAGGTAATATCTTTAATATTACCGTTGATAAAGTACGATTTAAACATTCGACCATTATAGCGATAAAGGATGTTTTCATACGACATCCAGGCAGCCCTTGGCCTGATACGAATATTTTTGATACGCGACGTAAGGGGTTTAACACTATACGATTTTTCGAAATCAATACTTTTTCGCGGAATATTATCCATCACAATCTTTATATTTCCGCGATTGAGGCCAATCAATAACTCACGGTTGAGTTTTCCTACGCTTAAAGGCTCCGTATTGTAGATACCGATGTTGGGGATTTGATAGGCCGCCCGGGGAGACATGCAATAAAGCCCATCGTTGTAGGTGGATATCCAGATGTTTCCTTCATTGTCTGAAGCGGTGTACGTAATGCTTCGACCCGGCAATTCGTTGGAGACATACGATAGTTTATCGCCGGTCATTTTAAATAAAAACAACCCACGGTCGGAAGTGCCTACACAGATCATTTTGGGATGTAAATTGATAAAAATAGTGTTTTTGTAAGGCAGCCCTGGCACGTTTATGGTATTGGTTTTGCCCGAATCATAAAAACAAATGGCAGAATTAGAAGGATAAATGTATTGAAGGGAATCAACATGGCAGATGATGCGGGGGCGGTTTTTACTGAAACTTTCGGGCAATGAAAAAAGTAGTTTTCTACTGAAAAGCTCTGTACAATGATTGCCGTCACTGATAAATACCTGATGGGGGGCAGAAACGTGAACAATATTTTTATATGTATATGCTCTCCCTTTGATCGCAGTAAGTTTTCGGGAAGAAAGGTGAAAGCGAAAGATATCCGCCCTTTGTTTTACAATCCAGACATTGTCAAAATCGTCTTCATAAATTTGATGCGCATCCCGGAAAGGTGTGCCGAAAAAATCCTTACCGTTTTGAAAGATAAAGCCGTCATAAAGTAAAACATCCCCTGAGAAAGGGATAAACCAGATTCTCCCCTGTTTGCCGATATAAATATCAATAAATTCAACATCGTTTACTAACCCTTTGAGCGAAAAAGTCTCGAAGCGATGACCGTCAAATCTACAAATACCGTTGCTTGTGGCCAACCATAAAAAGCCACGCTCATCTTTCACTACTTTGTAAACTGTGTTGCTAGGAAGTCCGTCGGCAGTTGTATAATGCGGGAAATAGCGTTCCTGTCCATTGGCAACGCTGAAAAAAATCAAAATTATTTTACAAAGAATGATTTGCCTTATCATTGAAAAAAGAATTGATTCAGGGGGTGGAATAATGGGTAGACTCCTAAGGGGCTGTGCGGGTTACATATTCCAAAAAATTAATTTGAGCACCTGCAAATTCATAACCCTGACAATCACTAAACACGGCGTTTCAGGCGGTGTTTTTTTGGAAAAATATCGGTGATTGGGGCACAACACAAGTATAAACTTTTGGTTACGCTGCTTTTGAGAAAATAGCTATATTCAATCTAAATTTTCAGATGAAAGAAGAAAATGCACCCCCCATCAACCGTAGAGACTTTGTCGGCAAAGCTGCCATGGCTTTGGCAGGAATAATGATTGTTCCGCGTTACGTTTTAGGAGGAACTCGCTCCGACGGAACGAAGTATATTGCACCAAGTGATATCATTTCGCTAGGTTTTATTGGTACAGGAAAGCAGGGGCGAGGCTTAACAAATTCGTTTTTGAGTACCAATGAAGCACGGATTGTAGCCCTGAGCGAAGTGTACAAAGCCAAAGCCCAATTGACGATTGACCGTATAAAAACATTTTACGAAAAAAATCCGCAGTCGGGTACCTATTCTGAGATTCCTGTCTATAACGATTTTCGTGAATTGCTGGCTCGTAAAGATGTTGATGCGGTCGTGATTGCTACCCCCGACCATTGGCACGCGGCCATGGCGGTACGTGCAGCCGAAGCAGGAAAAGATATTTATTGCGAAAAACCACTGGCATTGACGGTCAAAGAAGGCCGGGCCATGGTCAATGCCGCTCGCAAATACGACCGCGTATTTCAGACGGGCAGTATGCAGCGTTCGTGGCCAGAGTTTCGGCAGGCTGCCGAATTGATTCGGAATGGCTATATCGGCGAAGTAAAAAGCATCAAGGTGAATGTAGGCCCGCCGCCCAAACCCTACGATTTGCCCGCCGAAACCATTCCTGAAGGACTGGATTGGAGTGCATGGTTGGGACCGAATGCAGCGGTTCCATTCAATTCAGAATTGGCCCCCCCTATTTCCAAAGATGTATTTCCCAATTGGCGGAATTACAAAGAATTCGGTGGAGGTATGGTGACCGATTGGGGTGCCCACATGTTTGACATCGTACAATGGGCACTAGACATGGACAACAGCGGCCCCGTAGAAGTGATTGCTCCCGACGGAAAAGAGCATCCTTTTCTGACCTACCGTTATGAAAATGGCATCACCATGACCCATGAAAAATGGGACTGGAACAACGCGATTCTTTTTACGGGAACGGAAGGCGAACTCAGGGTACAGCGTAAGAAAATAGAAACTACTCCTTCTTCATTGGCTACGCGGGTAATCGCTGAAACCGAGAAGCACGTGTATAAGAGCGAAAGCCACTATAAAGATTTCTTTGATGCGATGCGCAAACGGAGCAAACCCATCTGTGACGTGGAAATCGGCCACCGGACGGCGTCGGTTTGTAACATCGGCAACATTGCCTACCAACTCAATCGACCGTTGCAATGGAATCCAAAGAAAGAAGCCTTCAAAAATGATAAAGAAGCCAATGCTTTGCTGGGGCGTTCGATGAATGATGTGTGGGGGATAAAAATTTAATTGCGTGTTTAATTACGAAAAGCCGCTGATTAGCAGAGAGTTATTGCTTGGAGCAGTGTGTGTCAGTTAGATACACATTGCTCCAATGCTTTTTGTACGGTTTCGGTGGTGGTAATTTTGGAATCGTTTCCCCAGGTAGTGTACATATACGTCATAATTTCGGCAATCTCCAATTCTTTTAGGGCAGGATTTGCGGGCATGGGCCGATTAAAGGTTTTTCCGTTGACCGTTACCGACTGATTTAGGCCGTTTTTAATCCAGCAAATTACCTTTGTTTTGTCTCTGAGA
>JAIXPV010000604.1 GCA_027486105.1 Runella sp.
CGGCAGGCAAGAAAGTTTTTCCAGCATCCTCCGATACAGTCACGTACATATCTCTAGCGCCACCGACCCAGTTTCGGAACATAACATACACGCACTGGTCGCGCATGAGAATAGAGGGCTGACAACACTCACAAACCGTAGCGTCGGGGGAGCGATAGATGAGCTTATTTTTACCCCAAGTCAAGCCACCATCGGTGGAGGGTGCTCCAAAAATCTTGTTTTGTTTATCATCTCTTAAATCGAGCCAAATCACCCAAAAAGTCCCTTTCCCATCGCTTGCCAAGGCATTAAAGCCCTCTTTAGCAATTTCGGGCATATCATTGACCATGAGGCGATTCTGCCATTTACCAGTGGTACGATTGCGCACGTAAGCGTAGACGTTTCCCGCTTTGTCAACGGCTGTAATGACCGTAGATTGGCGCGAAGACGCAATCTGCGGCCCCCTCGATACGCCCAAATGCAGCCCCTGAAGGCTGTCTACTAGCTCGGGCGTTGAAAAAGAACTGCCTTTGTCATTTGAAAAAGAATAGTAAAAAGCGTTTCCTTTTCCAAACACCATCTCAATGGATTCATTCTCTCCCACACACACAGCGGGCTGAATGCCTTTCGTGGAAAATAAAGCCTGTTGTGCGCGCACCGACGACACAGTAATGATAAAAAGAAGGGCTAATTTTTTGAACATGGAGGGTGGTTATTTTTAAGAAATAGCTACCAAATACGCACGCGCAGGCTGTCTGGGCGGTACAGTTTATTGGTAGGTTTTACGTTGAACGCTTCATAAAATTCGGGCATATTTGCCAACGGCCCGTTCACCCTAAACAGCTCGGGCGAGTGCGGGTCCATTGTGAGGCGCATCCGCATGGTTTCGTCGCGGGTTTTGATGCGCCATACCTGCGCAAACCCTAAGAAAAATCGCTGTTGCGGCGTAAAACCGTCGATTTTCTCGCCGCTTTTGGCCTGTTTTGTTTTCATAAATGCCTCATAAGCAATCGAAAGCCCACCGATATCGGCGAGGTTTTCGCCCAAGGTCAGCTCGCCGTTTACGCTCATATTGTCGAGCACTTTATAGCCGCTATACTGCTTCACCACCACCATAGCTTTGCGTTTAAATTTATCGCCGTCGGCGGGTTTCCACCAGTTTTTCAGCATTCCCATGTAGTTATATTGGCGTCCTTGATCGTCAAAACCGTGCGTCATTTCATGGCCAATCACGGCACCGATGGCACCGTAGTTGATGGCATCGTCGGCGGCATTGTCAAAAAACGGAAACTGAAGAATCCCCGCTGGAAACACGATTTCGTTGAACGTAGGGTTATAATAGGCGTTGACGGTGGGGGCCGTCATGCCCCATTCGGTTTTGTCAACGGGTTTGCCGACTTTGGCTAGGTCACGCTTTCCTTCATAAATTGCAATGGCCCGTTTGTTGGAAAAATAGTTATCGCTGACGATTTCCACTTCGGCATAATCTTTCCACTTGTCGGGATAACCGATTTTTTTGATGAACGCATCCAATTTTTTTACGGCCTCCGTCTTGGTCGAATCCGACATCCAATCGAGGCGTTTGATGCGGTCGCGGTACACATCCTGTAAGTTGTTGACCAACTCATTCATGCGCGTTTTGGCATCGGCGGTGAAGTATTTTTGCGTAAACAATTGCCCCAGCAAATCGCCCAATCCACCATCGACGGCATTGGTAATTTGTTTCCAGCGGGCATTCGGCACCTGCTGTCCGTTGAGTGTTTTGCCATAAAACTCAAATTGTGCATCCCGAAACGCTTTGGTCAACGAAGACGCCGCTCCCGACAAAACCGCTAGTTTCATGCGGTCTTTCAAAACCTCCAACGGCTGCGTTTTCAGCAATCCGCTCAGGGCCTTGTAATAATCGGGCTGACCCACGATGAGGGTATCCGTTTGGGCACCCATGGTTTTAACAAACCTTGCCCAATCGATGCCCGGGGTCAGTGCAGACAAGTCTTTGAGAGCAAACTTATTATAATTTAGTTCGGGATTTCTCAGCTCCACTGGGCTGCGGTGCGACTTGGCGATTTGGGTTTCGAGCGCCAATATCGTTTCGGCTTTTTTCTTCGCAGTCGTCGAATCTACGCCCGAAAGGGTAAACAGCTTCGCGATGTATTTTTTATAGGCGTCCCGTACTTTTTTGGTTTCGGCATCGGTACGAAAATAGTAGTCTTTTTCGGGCAACGAGAGCGCCGTTTGGACGAGTTGTAAGGCATTATAGCCTGGATTTTTTTCGTCGGCCGCTACATAATACCCCACCCATATGCTCCCGGGCGACTCCAATTTGGCCGTATAATCCATGATTTCTTGGGGCGTTTTGAGGCGGTCAATCTCGACCAAATAAGCCTTAATTGGCTCAATTCCCTTCTTTTCGATGGTAACGGTATCCATTCCAGACCGGTAATAATCACTCACCTTTTGTTCCAAACTCCCCTTCGGGTGCGTTGTTTTGAGGCTTTCTTCCAAAATACCGTGAAGTTTGTTGAGGTTTTCTTCGTAGAGGGTATAGAAAGAGCCCCAGCCAGTTTGGTCGGCAGGAATTTTGGTATTTTTCATCCAGTTGCCCGAGGCATAACTAAAAAAATCATCGGCTGGATTTACGGTGGTGTCCATGCCTGCTGTGTCAAAAAATGTGGTTCGGGTCGATTCTTTTTTATCGGTTTTGCAGGCCGCCAAAATTGCCCCGAAAAGCGCAAGATAAACGAGTAATGGAATGGATTTCATAAAAGGCTGAGTTGTTTTTGTGAATAAAAAAATACTTGTAGCAAAATTATTAACAAGAGAATTATCAACGAAGTATTTACTTATTCCTCCTTTTTTTAAGCGGCTGCGTATAGCCTACCGTTCACTGGCGTTTTTTTACAATTGATGTCTAAAATCGCGCAATTCACCGGCCACAGAATTGATTGCACGACTAATTTCGGGTTGTTTTGTCCTCGAAAATCAGTCATAATCATTTCCATTAACAACCATTACAACCATGAAAACAACGCTTGCTGGGATGCTGTGTATGTTGGCAGCCACTGCTTTTAACGTACCCTCGAAAGAAACGAGCATTACTACTCCTGCCCAAAATCCGCCCTCCAAAAACACGGCTCAAATTTCGCTCGACAATACCGACGCGCTCATCAAAAAAGGGGAATACCTTGTCACGATTGCAGGTTGTGGAGATTGCCACACGCCCAAAATCATGGGTAAGCAAGGCCCCGAACCCGACCCAAACCACTGGCTAGGCGGGCATCCTGCCTCCATGAAACTTCCTAAAGTAAACAAAGGAGAATTGTCATCTTGGGTTTTGTTCAACATGACCAATACCGCCGCCGTAGGGCCTTGGGGGGTGTCTTTTTCGGGCAACATCAGCTCTGACGAATCGGGTATTGGAAAATGGACCGAAGAGCAATTTTTCACGGCCATGCGCGAAGGAAAATACAAGGGCCTCAAAAACGCACGCCCTTTGCTCCCACCCATGCCTTGGTCCAATTATATTCAAATGACCGACCAAGATTTACGCGCCATTTTTGCGTATTTAAAAAGCACAAAGCCCGTCAAAAACGTAGTCCCAGAGCCGATTACACCTGATAAGCTGTAGTCTTTAAATGAGCGGAAACCCAATAAGGCCAAAACACCTCTGTTTTGGCCTTATTGTTTGTTCTCTGTTTGGTATGAGTATGTTGGCTGGGTTTCACTACTTTTGAGCACATCAACCATACTCCTGAACCGCTATGTTTTTAACTTCCAAAACCATTTGTTCGGCCCGCACCGTAGTCACTTTAGGAATAGCATCGGTAGTATTGACGTTTATGTCAAGCTGTTCATCCTCCAACAAAGATACCATGTCTTCTACTGCAAACTCTTTCGGCACCGACCTCGAATTTCTAAAAAAACACCAACAAACCATCGTTCTCACCGCTCCCGACGACGACTCTGCGCAAGTAGCCGTGGTCGGAGCCTTGCAAGGGCGCGTGATGACCTCCACGGCCAATGGCACTTCGGGCAATAGCTACGGCTGGTTGAATTATAAGCTCCTCGAATCGGGTAAGTTCACCCCGCACATGAGCGCCTTTGGCGGCGAAGACCGCTTTTGGATTGGGCCTGAAGGCGGTCAATTTTCTATTTATTTTCAGCAGGGGAAGAAATTTGTGTTCGACGATTGGCAGGTTCCCCCCGTCATTGATTCCGAGCCGTTTGATTTAGTTTCTTCCGATAAAACCAAAGCGGTTTTTCGCAAAGCTGCCACGCTAATCAATTACTCAGGCACAAAATTCGACATTCTGATTGACCGCAGCGTGGAAACGCTCAGCAAAATAGCCATCGAAACCGCCATTAACTTTCCGCTCAAAGATGTAAAAACGGTAGCCTACGAAACCGTGAACCAAATCACCAACCAAGGTAACGACTGGAAAAAAGACACTGGACTGCTTTCCATCTGGATTTTGGGAATGTTTAATCCCACGCCCAAAACCACCGTGGTTGTGCCGTTTGTGGGAGGCACCGACCACAAAAGCAAAATCAACGACAGCTATTTTGGCAAAGTCCCTGCCGAGCGCCTCATCGTAGAAGACAGCATGCTGTACTTCAAAGCCGACGGCAAACACCGCAGTAAAATCGGTCTGCCGCCAACTATTGCCAAGCCCGTAATGGGGAGTTATGATTCCGAGAAAGGCGTTTTGACCATTGTTACCTACGATTTAGACCCCACCGGCGACTACGTCAACTCCATGTGGGAAATCCAGAAAGAACCCTTCAAAGGCGATGCCGCCAATTCCTACAACGATGGCCCAGTAGAAGACGGGACGCAAATGGGGCCGTTTTATGAATTGGAATCCTCTTCCCCCGCCAAAGCCCTCAAAAAAGGCGAAACCCTCACCCACCGCAGCCGTACCTATCACTTTGAAGGCGACAAAATGGCGCTGAATGCCGTGGCACGGAGAATGTTGGGCGTGAGTTTGGAAGAAATTGCGAAGCATTAAAACGCTATAACCACAGAGACACGGAGTTTCACAGAGAAAAACTCCGTAGTACAATAAAAATAAAGTCACAATGAAAAAACTCCTTTTCCTCATCTGCATTGCTACTCAAGCCCTCGCCCAAAGCTCTTGGAAACCGCAAAAGTGGCCTATTTTAAAACATTACGACCAACAGCACCTCACGCGCATTGCCATGCCCATCGGCGGTATCGGCACGGGTACGGTGTCGTTAGGAGGACGCGGGCAGTTGCAGGATTGGGAAATCATGAACCGTCCCGGAAAAGGATTCAGTACGACCTTGCCAGGCAATATGGCCCCGTTCTTTGCCATTTACGTCAAAAAACCATCGGAAAATGCCCTAGCCAAAGCCCTCATCGGCCCGCTCGAAACGCACGAATACCAGCACATGGAAGGGCGTCCTGTAGACCATCACGGGCTGCCACGGTTTGCCAATGCGAGTTTTGACGCCGCGTATCCGTTTGGACAGGTGAATCTGTCGGACGAAAAGCTGCCCGTCCGCGTTCAAATCAAAGCCTTTAATCCCCTCATTCCCGGCGATGCCGAGCGCAGCGGGATTCCGATGGCAGCTTTGACCTACGAAGTCACCAACACGTCCAACCAACCGCTGACGGTTTCGGTGGCGGGCTCGATGCGGAATTTTGTGGGAAAAGACGGCTCCAAAGGGTCAAAATCATGGAAAGGCGAGTTCAATCCGTCGGGCGCGAAGCAGAATAAAAATCTATTTCGGCAGGGAAAAGCAGGCCAAGGCATTTTTATGTATTCCGACGGCGTAGACAAAGCCGACCCCGCATGGGGAACGATTGCGTTGAGTACCAACGCCAGCGGCGACGTCAGCTACCGCACGTCGTCCGTGCCCAATGCTTGGGAAAATGCATTATTGGATTTTTGGGATGATTTTACGGACGACGGAAAACTGACCGAAAAAACCACCGTGGCCGACGAAGACCCGATGGCGTCGTTGGCCGTGAAGAAAACCATTCAACCCAAACAGACCGAGTCATTTACGTTTTTTATCACGTGGCATTTCCCCAACCGCTTTGCGTGGTCGAAAGAACGCGTAGGCAACTACTACACCACGCGCTATGCCGACGCATGGGACGTGGCAGAAAAGACCCTGCCACAATTGCCCCAACTCGAAAACGAGACATTACTCTTTGTCAACAGCTTCTTAAAAAGTGATTATCCCGAAGCCGTCAAAGAAGCCGCACTGTTCAATCTCAGCACGTTGCGCTCCCAAACGGTGTTCCGCACCGAAGACGGACGGATGTTTGGCTGGGAGGGCGTCATGGACAGCGAAGGCTCTTGCGCGGGTTCGTGTACGCA
>JAIXPV010000266.1 GCA_027486105.1 Runella sp.
ATGGTAGACAAAATTACAGTTGCTGATTTTCAGCCCTACTTAAACCAAAATTTTTCAATACGTTTCACCCCAGACGTGATTCAGTCGTCTGAACTTACACGAGTATCGATATGGGGCAATGATTCAGATAAATTCCGTCAGCCGTTTACGCTTGAATTTGAGACGGGGTTGACTCAAAAGTACTATTTGCAGGGAACCTTTGTGCTGGTACACCCCACGATGGGGGAATTAGGGCTTTTTATGGTACCCATTGGACATGGTACTAAAGGAATGCGCTACGAGGTGGTTATAAGCTAGCACTAGTATCAGGTGCAAATAAGTCATGTCTTTGTAAAAAGACCAGAAAGATAACAATGCAAAAAAAAATTCATTCTATATAACTCATGATAACATTACATTTTGTGGTGTTAAGTGCCGTGAAATCACATTGAAATCAGCGGAGTTTTGAGGCTATTCTATTGAATTATAGGAGCATATTGCTTCTAATAAACTAAAATCAGGTTTACTTCTCAAACAAAGAAAAGCTCTATGTCATGAAATTTACACTACCTTTTTCTGTGAGTATTCTGCTCAGCTTACTGATTGGAATGCTGAACCCTCCCGAAGATACATTGTCTATTGCTGCCCAAAAGAAAAATGCAGCCCTTCATACAAGTAATCATACCCCCATTACTGAGGGCGTATCCACTTATTCATTGGGAAGAGGGACCCAAAAACCTTCGAATTCGCAAGAATTCATACCCTACATTTACCCAGAAGTAAATAGTGTTTCGTCTTTGCTTGCACCAGCCATAACAGCAACGAAAAGTTTTGTACTTCTCGAAAGTGAAGGAGGCTCCGCTGGTCCAACTCCAGGTGATATCCTTAAATATACCGTCGTAATCAATAATGGTGCGACAGCTGGTGCTGAAAATAATGCCACTGGGGTGATTTTTACCGATCAGATTGATGCCAACACCACACTGGTACCAGGCTCACTCAAGTCGGGGCCAGTTGCGATTGATGACAGTTATTCTACCGTTGGAAACGTTTCCATTGCTGTGCCAGTAGGCTCAGGGTTAATGTTAAATGATGTCAATTTGAACGGTACTCCCATGACGGTGACCTCCATTGATGACATGGGTACTATGGGAGATGTTACTTTTAACGCCAACGGTAGTTTTACGTTTAACCCAGACCCTGGTTTTGAAGGTACAACTACTTTTACGTACACCGTTGACAATGGTTATATGACCTCAACAGGGACAGTGACTATGACAGTGACAGGAATGATTTGGTTTATCAATGCCAGCGCTCCTGCTGGAGGCGATGGGCGAATCAATACCCCTTTTAATACTATGAATGCCTTTAACGCTACATCACTCGACGAACTAGGGGATAATATTTTTGTTTATACGGGTACTTATACCAATACGTCTAGTACCCTTTTGTTAGAACAACAAAAACTGATTGGACAAGGGGCTGTGGGGGCTAGTTTGGCTGCTTTGGCAGGAGTTACTTTTTCGACTCACCCGCCTATCTCACCTGCTACCATCCCCACCGTTAACGGTACAAACCCCGTCATTAATCAGGCAGCTAATAGCATCAATATGCAGTCGCGGAATGAGGTACGGGGGGTAAACATCAACAACACTGGAGGAACTTCACTGCTAGGCAGTGGGTTTACTTCCGCTTTGGTTCGGCAGGTCTCTATAAACAATACGGGTGGGACGGCGCTCAACTTCAACAATGGGGCGATGGATGCCGTTTTTTTAAGTGTTTCTGCGTCAAACGCTACTAATGCAATCAGTATAACCAATACGACGGGGAGTGTACAAATAACGGGTACGGGCACCACAGACGCTTCTGGAGGTACCCTTACCAATATATCGGGGCGAGGTATTGATTTGCGAACCGCGACCAACATCACCCTCAAAAACATGAACTTACCTTCAGCCAACGCTACGAGTGATGGCGGTTTTGATACCCAATGTGATGAAGACGATGTAGCGGCTTGTTTTGCGGCTATTTACATGAATGGAGTGAGTACAGTTAGTCTGGATAACATTGACATTGGTGCCACAGAAGAACATGGTATTATGGGTCTCAGTGTGAGCAATCTGACCATAAATAATTGTACGGCCACCAACAATGGCAACAGCAACGAAGAAAATGCGCTGAAACTCCGTAACCTTTCGGGTACCTGTTCGATTACCAATTCTACTTTCCAGTTGTCGGCTTTTCGCATTGCCCACATCATCAATACATCGGGTAATTTAAATTTGACAGTAGACAACTGTACATTTAACAATACGGCCGCTTCGGGAGTTGGGGCGGATTGTTTTGAACTGCGTACCCAAGGCTCGGCAACGGGTACGGTCAACTTGAAAAACAGCAATTTTACGAGAGCTAGAAGCAAGGGGATTCAGGTTTTTGCGGAAGGAAATTCTACTTTGAGTCTCAACATAACCAACTGTAATGTCCAGCGTTTTGGGGGACTTATGGCGGGAATTGAGGTAGGCTCCAATGGGGCAGCAGCAACCTTGAATTATAACCTCAATAATAATCCTGTCATTGAATCTTCGGGAGAAGTAGCGGTTTTGGCTTCTACTTTTAATGCATCGGACCTCAACGGCCGTACAAACAACAATACCAGTATTACAAACAATAATACTACTGCCAGCATTTTTGCCAACATCAGGATTTTGCATGAAGGCAATGGACAGGCGATTACAGAAATAAAGGATAACCCAAGTGTGGTATCTTCCAATATTGATATACCCGTCGACATGGTCACGGTTAACGGCTCTTCGGCGGCGGCCCGCTTAGATGTTATTCTGGACAATAATAATATTACTAATTCAACCACCACCGCTGCAGGCGTGGAAGGAATTGTGTTGAGGGCTGGTAGTAATGTAATGGGGACAGATATCAATACACTTTGTGGATTTGTAACCAGAAATGACCTTACCTTACCAAGTGGGTATCCTCGCGCATTTCGAGTACGGTTTCTGGATCCTACTTCTTTTATGATTTTACAGGGACCCGGACCTGATGTAATTGCCAACTGGACTGGCAACATGAATACCAATACCAACGGGCTGATTACTTCTGGCCCTACCACAACCATTACTTATGGGGGTACCTGTCTAACGCCCTCTCACGCTGCCCCTGCTTCGATTATGGATGAGCAGATTGTGGTAGCATCAGTCGGAAATAATGATTCACTCAACAATGTGGCAGTAGCGGCCATTGAGCCTGAAAAACAGGAATCAAAAGCCCCTAAACTTCAAAATGTTAAACCCGAATCCGATAAATCGGCTCGGTTGTCTGCACCTGAAGTATCGCTTTCTGGTGAAACAGTAACGGTAGGTGGAATGTCAGGCTTCGCCCTCCCTGCAGGCAAATCAATTACCATTGAGTTTAAAGCTGTTATCAATTCTCTATTACCTTTAGGGACCTGTGCTGTTTCCAACCAAGGTACCGTTACGGGGGCTAATTTTACGAGTGTTCTAACTGACGATGTAACCGTAACAGGTTCGGCTAATCCAACGGTAACCAATCTCAGCACCCATAGTTTGGGAAATCTTGTTTTTAAAGATAATAACAAAAACGGTACTTTTGACGGGGGGGATTTGGGAATCAACGGGGTCACGGTAAATCTCTACCGCGACAATGGTACCATCGCTGGGACACTAGACGTAGGGGATACATTTGTAGCCACACAAACAACGGCTGGTGGCGGTTTGTATAGTTTTGCAAATCTTTGTTCGGGCGATTATATCGTACAAATTCCCGCCGCTGAGTTTGGAGCGGGGCAAGAGCTTGAGGGGTTGCTTTCTAGTCCGCAAGGAGCGGCTTCCGACCCAGATAATAATACTGATAATGACGACAACGGGCAAGATGCTCTTTCAGGGGCAATTGCGAGTCAGGCCATTATGCTAGACTTTGCGGGTGGTTTAGTAGAAAACAACACGACCCTTGATTTTGGGTTCAAAACACCGATAAATGTCACCATCTCGGATGTTACATTGGCAGAAGGTAGCGGGGGAGGAACCACTACTTTTGGATTCACCGTTACGCGCAATGACGTTACGACCGCTTTTGATTTGACGGTTAATACCTCAGGAGGAACCGCCGTCAGCGGAACGGATTTTACGGCTATCACCAATGGGACGGTGAGCTTTGCGGAAAATGGTAGTGCCACAGCTACGGTGAATGTATCTGTCAATGCCGATGATATCGTAGAGTTAAATGAAGCATTCTCGGTGATTTTGTCGGGGGCTCCTGCGGGGGTAGTACTGACCGATGCCACTGGAGCGGGGAATATCACCAATGATGACCAAGCCACCTTCTCGGTCAATAGTGTCACCCAAAATGAAGGGAATGCTGGAACCCAAAATTACAGCTTCACCGTTAGCCTCGACAAAGCTATTGATGCCGCTGCGTCGGTCAATATCGCGACCTCCAACGGTACTGCGACCACCGCCGACAATGATTATGTGGCCAACAGTACGACCCTCAACTTTACGGGCACGGCTGGAGAAACCAAAACATTTGATGTTGTGGTAAATGGTGACCTGAAAGTAGAGCCCAATGAAACCTTCAGCATTGCACTCAGCTCGCCAAGTGCCTCAAGTCGCAACGTTGTAGTATCGGGCATGCAGAATATAGGCACCGGTACGATTACCAACGATGATGCTGCTACAATTTCCATCAATGATGTTACGCAGGCGGAAGGTAATGCAGGTACCACAACTTTTACCTTCAACGTAACCCTTAGCCAAGTGGTTAGCTCCGCTGTGACGGTTGATTTTGCCACCGCTAACGGTACCGCAACTGCTGGTTCAGATTATACCGCTACTTCTGGCACGTTAACATTTCCTGCCAATGGTGGCGGGCAAACGCAGACCGTTTCTGTGACGGTTGCAGGTGATGGAACAGGCGAAGCAAACGAAACTTTCTTTGTTAATCTAACCAATATTATGGGAGCCGCGGGGGTGACTTTCGCTGATAATCAGGGCTTAGGAACTATTCAGGATGATGACCTTTCTTTCAGCATCAGTGATGCCACCATTGCAGAAGGAAATTCAGGAACAACAACCCTGACTTTTACAGTAACGCGCACCAGTACATCAACCACCGAAACCATTAATTATCAAACCGCTGATAATACGGCCACCACTGCCGACAATGATTATGTTGCCAAAAATGGAACGCTTACTTTTGCCGTGGGGGATGCCTCAGAGGATATTGTCATTACGCTCAATGGGGACTTAAAGGTAGAACCCAATGAAACCTTCTTCGTAAACCTGTCCAATTTAAGCAATGGTTCCATTTCCGATGGGCAAGGGCAAGGTACACTTACCAACGACGATGCGGCCGTAGTTACGCTCAGTGGCGGCACTGCCAAAAACGAGGGAGCAGCAGGTACGACCAGTTACACCTTCACGGCTACGCTTAATAACCCTGTACAGGGTGGCTTTTCGGTAGCTTATACCACCACCAACGGCACGGCCACGGTGATAGATAATGATTATGTTTACAATGACGGTAATCTGAGTTTTGCGGGAACGTCGGGCGAACAAAAAACCATTACTGTATTGGTCAACGGTGATAACAAAGTGGAATTGGATGAGGTCTTTACGGTAGCTTTGGGGGCTATTACACTTGCTCCTGCGGGTGTAACCACGGCAGGCAGCCCACAAACGGGCACTATCACCAACGACGACGCGGCCACGGTTGCGTTGGTAGGCAATGTGAGTCAATCAGAAGCGCTAACACCGCAGGCGTTTAGCGTCACTTTGAGTAATCCAGTGGATGTAGTAGTAACGGTAAATTTCTCAACCACAGATGGTACAGCCACTACGGCCGATAATGATTACACGGGCATCACCAACCAAGTAGTGACTTTTGCGGTGGGCACGACGACGGCGCAGACGGTAAATGTGACGGTGGCCAACGATGCTAAAGTGGAAGCAAACGAAGGGTTTAATGTGGGACTTTCAACATTGGGTGCCTCGGGACGAAACGTGAGTTTGGGGACGTCTTCAGGTACTGGAACGATTCAAAACGATGATGCTGCAACGGTGACATTAACGATTCCAAGCACGCCCTATCTTCAAAGCGAAGGAAATTCTGGCACTACCTCTTATGTCTTTACCGCTACGCTTAACAATCCCGTTCAGGGTGGTTTTCAGGTAGCCTATACGACTAACGATGGCTTAGCAATTGCCCCCGAAGATTATACCGATAATGATGGTTCATTGACCTTTGCTGGAACAGCGGGCGAAACTAAAACCATTACTGTGCTTGCCAACGGCGACCTTAAAGTCGAAGCCAACGAAGATTTTACCGTTGCGCTGGGAGCCATTACGTCTGCTCCTGAGGGAGTTACGGTTGTTGGTTCGCCCAAACAGGCAGTGATTACCAACGACGAATTAGATTTTGGTGATGCACCTGATACGTATAACACTTTGCTGGGTAGTAACGGTGCTCGCCACAATACCTCTGTTGCCTTCCATTTGGGAGCCACCGTAGACGGAGATGTGGACGGGCAACCCACCCCAACAGGTAACGGTGACGATATTGACGCTGAAGGTGATGACGACGATGGGGTGACGCTTCCGTCGGCTTTTATTACGGGCACCACTGCCAATATCACGGTCAATGCCTCAGGGGCAGGCTTTTTGAATGCTTGGGTGGATTTCAACAATGATGGCGATTTTGGTGATATGGGTGAGCAGGTTTTTACCAATCAAGCTTTAGCCACTGACGACAACAACTTGACGATTGCCGTACCTGCGGGGGCCGTACCCGCGCTGACCTTTGCGCGTTTTAGATACACCACTGCTACGGTAATGACCCCATCGTTCGTTGGTTTGCAAACGACAGGAGAAGTGGAAGATTATCAGGTAAATATTTTAAATACCCAGTTTTCGGTCAGTAGCCCGACAGTAGCGGAAGGAAATGCGTCTACCACAAGCCTTACCTTTGTGATTACCAGAACCAACAACGCGAATGCCGCATCGGTAGATTATGCCATCACGGGTGGCACCGCTACCTCAGGAACGGATTATGTGGCGTTAGCTTCAGGTACGGCAAACTTTACCGCGGGTGGTGCCTTGACGCAAAACGTAACGGTGACGGTCAACGGTGATTTAGTTGTAGAAGATAACGAAACCGTGATTCTGACCCTCTCAAATCCTGTAGGTGGCGGTATCAGTACTGCCACAGGTACGGGCAGCATTACCAATGATGACTTGGCTACGCTCACCTTGAGTGGCGGTACTGCCAAGAATGAAGGATTTTCTGGAACAGTTAGTTATACTTTTACCGCAACGTTGAACGCGGCAGTACAAGGTGGTTTTGGTGCGCCTTACACGACCAACAACGGCACGGCTACGGTGGCAGATAATGATTACGTTGACAATGACGGTAATCTGAGTTTTGTGGGAACTTCAGGAGAACAAAAAACGATCACGGTATTGGTCAACGGCGACAATAAAGTTGAATTAAACGAAACGTTTACGACAGCTTTGGGAGCACTGACTGGCCTGACACCCGTTCAGTTAGCCGCGATTACGATTACTGATAGCCCCCAAACGGGCACCATCACCAACGACGATGTGGCTACTGTCGCGTTTGTTGGCAATATCAGTGAGTTGGAATCAACCACCCCGCAAACATTCAGTGTTTCATTGAGTAATCCTGTGGATGTAAATATAACGGTAAACTTCTCAACCGCAGACAGTACAGCTACAACTGCCGACAATGACTATACGGGAATTACGAATCAAACAGTGACCTTTACGGCGGGAAGCACCACCGCTCAGACGGTGAATGTGGGCATTACCAATGATTCCAAAGTAGAAATAAACGAAATCTATAAGGTTGCCCTTACAAACCTTGCTTCTAGTGGCCGTAATGTGATTTTGGGTACGAGTACAGGCAGGGGAAATATACAAAATGATGACGGTGCAACATTGACATTAAGCGGTGGCACTTCCAAAGCTGAAGGCAACAGCGGCACGATTGGATATACCTTCACCGCAACGCTCAATAATGCGGTTCAGGGTGGATTTTCGGTAGCATATACTACCAACGACAGCACCGCCACCGTGGCTGATAATGATTACACCGACAATGACGGTACACTGACGTTTACGGGAACCGCTGGTGAAGCCAAAGACATCACCGTTTTGGTCAAAGGTGATTCCAAGGTAGAGGCTGATGAGGCGTTTAACGTCATTTTAGGGGCCATTTCGGGTACAGTATTGAATGCCTCTATTGCTCGAAAAGACACCACCCAAATTGGAAATATCATCAATGATGAAATCGACTTTGGCGATGCTCCCGCATCTTATGGTACATTAACCGCCAATAACGGGGCGCGTCACGCCACGGTTTTGGGAATGTATTTGGGTAATGCTATTGATGGTGATGAAGATGGACAACCCACTGCTACTGCCAACGGTGATGATACCGACACCGACGGCGATGATGAAGACGGGGTGACATTCCCGAACTTTTTATTGACTGGAACCAGTACCTCCGTTTCTGTCACAGCCTCTGTGGCAGGCAAACTTGATGCGTGGATTGATTTCAATCAAGATGGCGATTTTGACGACATGGGAGAACGAATCGCTAACGCCCTTTCATTGACCGCAGGTAGCAATCAAGTTACCTTTAGCGTACCAGTCGGCTCGCCCGACGGTAATGCACCCGCCCGTTTCCGTCTCAGCAGTGCGGGTGGTTTAAATGCAACGGGTTTAGCCCCCGACGGGGAAGTGGAAGATTATGTAGCCGCGATTATTAATACTCTTCGTATTTATGTCAACTTCGCTAATGCCAACCCGTCGCAGGATGGTTCTACTTGGGCGAAGGCATTTTCTGATTTACAAGCAGGCCTGAATGCTGCGGCTACGTCGATGTTTCCTGATATCGAAATTTGGGTAGCACAAGGAACATACAAGCCTGGAACTCTTCGTAGTGATGTATTCAAGATACCTTCCAAAGTTAGGCTTTACGGTGGTTTTGTCGGTACAGAAATCAATTTGTCAGAACGTGACTGGGTAACGCACCCCGTAATTCTCAGCGGAGAAATCGGCACCACTCAACGCAACGATAACTCTTATCACGTAGTGTTATTTAAATCTACCGATTCATTGACTCGCCTGGATGGGTTCCGCATTGAAAGAGGATTTGCTGAATTTGTAGCGGGCACTCAAAATATTAATGTTCCAGATTTGCTTGCCTCAGGAGGCGGGATTTTGGCCATTGAAAAAAGCAAAGGATTGATAACCAACTGTGTTATTACCGATAACCGAGCCATTGGAGGCGGTGGTATGTTGCTCCGCGACAGTTCACAATTAGCCATTACTAAGACCATTATTTATGGAAATGAAGCTACTTTCGGGGGTGGGGTGTACGTATTGGGTGGAAGTAAACCCTATTTTGAGAACGTATTGATGGTGATTAACAAGGGCTTGGGCGGTGGTATGTATGTCAACGGGAGCCAGCCCAATTTGATGAACTGTACCATTGCATCCAACAAGGATGATGGAAGCAATGCGGGAGGGATCTTCAATGCCAATTCGCTGACGACAGTGAAAAATAGTATTTTGTGGGGTAACACATCGCCACAAAGTACGACTGGAAGTGTAATTACCTATAGTACGATCGAAGGAGGCTTTGTGGGGTTAGGCAATAGCAATCAGAATCCACTTTTTGTCAATCCCAATCCCAATGGATTGGCACCATTGGGTACTTTGGGCGATTATCACCTGCAAATATGCTCACCTGCTATCAACGGTGGCGATAATGCGGGAGCTCCTAACGAAGACCTAGAAGGCAATGTAAGGCCCTTCCCCGTTGGTTTAGGTATCGTCGACCGTGGTGTGTTTGAAAGTCAAAGTAGCGGCAGCAGTGGCCCAGCCAATTTGACGGTGACAGAACCCATCACGAGTGGAACGGTGCTGAAGGTTGCCGATAAAATAGTAGCCACAAATCAGGTATCAGGCGCAACGGTAGTATATCAGGCTGGGAAATCAGTGACATTACTGCCTGGTTTTACAGCGACGGTAGGTAATGGTAACAGTTTTCAGGCGCTCATAGGCGGCTGCGATAAATAAACCCAAATGAGCAGGGAATGAAAGTACTGAATACACCTGATTCGATAATGCCAATAGACGGCTTGCTTTATCTACCACGCTTCCAAACCAAAGACGGCAAGAGAAGTGTTGATTTGAGGCGGATTGTCTATTTGAGTGCGCAGGTCAATTATACTATTTTTCATTTAGACGATGGAGAATGTGTAATTACCTCACTTTCCTTAAGTTTTTATGCATCTTTGTTAGAAAAATATGGCTTCATGAGGCTTCATAAATCCTACCTCTTGAATTTGCATTATTTGAGTCAGTGTCATGTTCTGCGTTTTGAAATGTTGGTTTTACCTTCAGGAAATACCATTGAAATTGCTCGCAGGCGCAAAGCAAAACTCAGAGAAATGATGAAATCACGTTAACTAATTGATTCAAATAGAGCAATGATTTTTGAAGCCAACGCCGAAAGAGGAAAAGAATAAATTTTAAAGTGGTGCCGTCTTCAATAAGAACGGCACCACTTTAAACATAACTTTGAAGAAAGTTACTCAATCGACCTTACTGCCAATTTGCACTCCTCTGTGCCGAAGATATTTGTATAGCGTCATTTTTGAAATGTTCAAATCGGCGGCAATTTCATTGACCCCCAATTTACGTTCGTTGTATAATGTTTGGGCAAGCATTGCTGTTTTTTCGGCTTCTTTAGACAATCCTCTTCTTCGGCCTCCTTTTCGGCCCCGGGCCCTTGCCGCCTCCAAACCAGATTTTGTCCTTTCTCGAATGAGGTCTCTTTCAAACTCTGCCAATGAAGCAAAAATATTAAAAATGAGTCTACCCTGAGCGGTGGTTGTATCAATGTGGTCATTGATTGAAACCAGGCCAATGCCTCTTTTGGAAAAATCGGCAGTGATTTCAAGCAGGTGTTTTAATGAGCGCCCCAATCGGTCGAGTTTGTAAACATAGATTACGTCTCCTTGTCGGAGCATTTGCTGCATAGCTTGCAATTGGGGCCGGTCCGATTTTATACCAGAAGCTTTTTCCTGAAATATCTGCTCACATCCCGCTTTTGTTAAAGCATCAATCTGCATCTCCAAATTTTGATCTTGGGTAGATACCCGGGCATATCCTATTTTCATTGTATATACTTTAACGTATTTTATACTTCTTTTATACTTCAAAAATAATATACTTAGATTTTTGTACAAGTTTATTTTACAAACAAGTGGCTTTTGAAGTCAATATCCGCTATGATGTAGGGTTTTAAAGTAGGATGCTTATTTACTGCCCAGCGTCAGAAAAGGGGAGCTACTTACTTTTTGAAACAAATAAAGCCACCATTGCATATCTGACTTTGCAATGATGGCTTTATTTGTTTATTTATTCCTTACGATTTAGGCTTATCTATTTCTACTTTAAACGGCTGGTTATAATAGCGTTTGCCCGTCGTTTTAAACAAAGCATTGGCTACTGCCCCAAACACCGGCGGGAATGGTGGTTCGCCAAGGCCCGTGGGGTCAATGTCGTTTTCTACGAAATGAACATCAATTTTCTTTGGCGCTTCACTATGACGAATCATGCGGTAGTTATGGAAGTTATTTTGTTCGGGGGCCCCGTCTTTGTGCGTTAATGCGCCATAAAACGATTGTCCGATGCCATCTACCACGGCACCCTGTACCATATTCCGAGCAGCATCGGGGTTGACAACGACTCCACAATCAACCGCACTCGTTACTTGTTCAACGTACGGTTGGCCATCTTTCATCACCATATCCACCACATGACCTGCATAAGAGGCATGGCAAAAATAAGCGGCTACGCCCCGTTTTTTGCTGGCATTTTCGGGTTTTCCCCATCCCGATTTTTCTTTTAGTAGTTCTAACACTCCGATGTATCTGCTGGCATCGTAATCATTATTTTTGCCTACTGGGTTTTCTTTTGCTCTTTTTAGCAAATCAAGGCGAAGTTGGATGGGGTCTTTTCCCATAGCTTCGGCTACTTCATCCAAAAACGACTGCTCGGCGGCGGCGTTGAAGTTAGAACGTGGGGCTCTAAATGCACCAATGGTAATGTTTGATGGAATTTCCCATCCTTCGGCCAAGTAATTATCCACGGCTCCCGCTGGAAAACGATTGGCATGAACGGGGTTTTCGGGGATTCCACCACCTTTTACGTGAAAGCCAATCAAATTTTTATTGGCATCCAACGCTGCACGATACGTAGCGGTGTACATCGGGCGATAAATGCCGTACGTCATATCGTCTTCGCGGGTATAAATCAGTTTGACGGGTGCTTTGAGTTTTTGGGAGATTCGAGCCGCTTCATATACGTACGACCCATAGGCTCTACGACCAAATCCCCCACCCATTCGAGTCATTTGAATTTCAATCTTATCGGCAGGTAGATTTAGCAATTTTGCAAGGGTGGGCTCCATCCAACCAGGTGCTTGCAATGGCCCCGCTACCAGAACTTTGTCATCTTGGACATGGGCGAAAAAATTCATCGGCTCCATGCAATTGTGGGCCAAAAACGGCGCATTATAGGTGCGTTCGATGATTTGAGCCGCATTTTTGAAAGCCGTTTCGGGGTCGCCGTCTTTTCTTAATTGTTGGGCTGGTTTCTTTGCATATTCAGCCATTAATTCAAATTGGCTGCTTGTGGTTTCTAATCTACCCGGAACGGTCACTTCTCTTTTTCCACCTCTTCCCGACATGGTATCTTTTACGTCGCCGGCGGCTTCCCATTGTACAATCAGCTTTTTGCGAGCGTTCATTACTTCCCAAGTACTATTGCCTACTACGGCAATCATTTCGTTGAAAGTACGGGTATCAAAACCACCTTGTTCAAAACCCTCATCGTATAGTTTAAAGCTAAATACATCTTTGATACCGGGCATTTTTTTTGCAGCGGTGGCATCAAAAGAT
Organism: Runella sp.; assembly: GCA_027486105.1. Lineage (GTDB taxonomy): Bacteria > Bacteroidota > Bacteroidia > Cytophagales > Spirosomataceae > Runella. Next base: position 13,004 of record JAIXPV010000266.1, read on the forward strand.
TTTAGTTTCATACCGAAGGCCGGCGGATGCTGAATCATGGCAATCAACATTCCATCCACTCGATAGTCCATTCCAAACAATGGCTTGCCGGTTACTACTTTTAGGCCTTCCGTATTTTTCTTTGAATTTCTAACAATTGAAAAATCTTTGGGGGCTTTCAGTTTTACTTCTTTCGGCACGGCAATGGCCGCTGCTTTACTTGCCATTTCACCATATTTTGCCGTTTTCCCGCTCGAGTGAGATAAAACCCCGGCTTTGGTAGTGATTTCAGATGCCGAAACGCCCCACGTTTGAGCCGCTGCTTCGATGAGCATTTGTCTGGCCGCTGCCCCTGCATTTCTCAAAGGTTTCCAGTACATTCTAACCGAATTGCTACCACCCGTAAACTGGGGTCCCAATTTCACGTTGTCGTGCGGGCCCATTTCTACGACCACGTTTTTCCAATCTACATCCAATTCCTCGGCCACAATCATCGGTAATGAGGTCATTACATTTTGTCCAAACTCGGGGTTAGGGCAAAGAATTTTTATGACATTATCGGGAGTAATTTTGATATAACCTGTCAGTTCCGACCATTGCTCGGGGAGATTTAATCGGGCGGCGTTCCGCTCTGGCATTTTTTCGGCAGCTTTCGCACTCGAAAACCAACTGAAACTTAGCATCATTCCACCACTGGCCAACGCGGAAGATTTGAGGAAGGAGCGGCGATTATGTGTATTTTTCATTGCTATTTTGCTTTTTTTAGTGCTACAGATACACAATTTATACTTTAGAGGCCGTTTTTATCGCTTCTTTGATTCTCAGATACGTACCACAACGGCAAATATTACCGCTCATGGCAGCATCAATATCGGCATCGGTTGGTTTGGGATTGTTTTTGAGCAAAGCAACGGCACTCATAATTTGCCCCGACTGGCAATAGCCACACTGCGCCACGTCGTGTTCGAGCCATGCTTTTTGTACGGGGTGGTCGCCTTTTTCGGACAATCCTTCGATGGTTGTAATTTCCTGTTTGCCAATGGCCGACACGGGCAACACGCACGAACGAACGGCATTTCCGTCTACATGGACGGTACATGCACCGCATTGTGCCATGCCACAGCCAAATTTGGTGCCTACCATGTTGAGACTATCACGTAATACCCAAAGTACCGGCGTATTGGGATCTACATCCACTTGGCGGGCTTTGCCGTTGATTTTAAGATTATACTTTGCCATGAGCATTAATATGTTAGAATATAAAATTTAACAAAAATATACAGAAAATAGTACAAAAAACAACAGATTTCAATCGAAAACTTACGAAAATCAAACAGCGAAATTGGGAATATGCGTTTTTTTTCAGTCCCTAAATTGAGTTATAGTATCTTTATTTTCTGCAACCACTTTTTTACTTCTGCTTGTGCAGCGGTTAATTTTTCTCCTTTGATTACAAAATATTCTCCATCTCTTTCTATGCCACCTTTGGTTGAGAACCCCTCCCGTACATCGCTGCGGGGGCAGAGTTCCTGTACCGTATCAAAGCTACTTCCAATGCCATAACCAGCATTAGTATTAAACGGTATGACGGTTTTCCCATTTAAGTCATACTGACGTAAGAAACTTTTCATGGGCGGCGGTAATTTCATACCCCAAGTAGGAAATCCAACAAACACGATGTTGTACTGGGCCATGTTATCAATCTTTGTTTTGAGTGGCGGCAAATACCCAGTTTCATTTTCTTTGACTACCTGATGCACCGTTTCCGTATAGTTTTCGGGGTAGGGATTTGTCAATTCCAAGGCTACTAAGGTTCCACCTATTTCTTTTTGAATGATTTCGGCAATGGCTTTTGTATTGTTGGTGCGCGACAAATACACAATCAAGACCTTGTTGTCGGTTGTCGTGGGCTGTGATTTTGGGCAACCTGCTAAAAGGCCGAGCATGATGATCATAAACACAGAAAATACAGTACTGTTTTTCATGGTAATGCTGCCTTCTTTTACTGGATCCACTTCCTTAAGAATTATTTCTTAATCTGATGCGTATCACGTACACTACTAAATGTTAGAGCCAACATTTTCCAATTTTCGCCTTGTTTTTGATAAACTTCGGTCACGGTAAATTCGGTAACAGCTACATTACCTCTAACCACAGCATCAAGTGTAATTCTATTCCACACGATGGCTGTATTTCCTGAAACTTCTACCGCTGTATCATGAACTTTGGCTTCTTTGTACCAAATACTGCCAGTTTTAATAATTTCAAGTTCTTCCTCGGTTTTCCATGTGCCGCTCATGTGCACGAACTTTGCTTTGTTATCAAAGAGTTTTGCCAATTTATCTACATCCTTATCGGCCATCCATTTCCATTTATCTTTAGAAATTTGGATGAGTTCTTGCGTGGTCTTGTCTGATGACTGAGCAAAAGACGTTTTTACAAATCCCAAAAAAAGTAAGACTACTACTCCTAATGCTTTCATTTTGATGCGGTACGTCGCCACGTTTATTTTACTGTTTGTGAATAAAAAATTTAGTTAAATTCCTGCTTTGTATTCTCCCAACCATTTGACAATGGCAGGGTCTCGGTGGTCAAAGAAACTACTTGTTTTGGTGTCTAATGTTTTGATTGCTTCTAGATCTTCGGCACTTAGTTCAAAATCGAAAATATTGAAATTCTCCTCCATTCTTTCCATGTGAACCGACTTAGGGATGGCCACTACGCTTCTTTGCGTAAGCCAACGCAACACCACCTGAGCAATGGTTTTGTGATATTTTTGCCCTATTGTACTCAATAATTCATTCTGAAAAAGGTTGTTTTTGCCTTCGGCAAAAGGCCAGTAAGTACCCCATCACGCCCACCGCCTGATTCGATGATTGCTTTGTGAAATAGTCCTTTTGCAGAGGGTATTGTCAGAAGTGATTGTACCGAAACTCCACCGGCAGATTCTCCGAAAATGGTCACGTTTTTTTTTTTTTCAAAAAATCGGCTATGTTTTTTTGCTCCCATTGGAGGGCGGCAATTTGGTCCATGTAGGCGTAGTTGCCTTTGGATTCCTTGGGAAATTCAGCACTTAGAGCAGGATAGGCAAAAAAAACAAGTCGGCCCAATCGGTAGTTGAAAGTAACCAAAATGATTCCCTGCTTGGCAAAATTTACGCCTGAGTTTTCGGGACTTGACCCACTCCCAAACATAAAAGCCCCACCGTGAATCCATATCATTACGGGTAATTTTGCTGCTTTTGTGGCAGTGGTAGGTTTCCAAATATTTAAGAAAAGACAGTCTTCAGATGCATTGGAGCTGATTTTTGGAGCATTGGGGCCAAAAGCAGCTTGTCCGCAATCTTTACAAGGCTTGGTAGCATCGAGCTCACCTTCCCAACTCTTAACTTCTTGCGGCGGTCTCCAACGGAATTCTCCTACGGGTGGGGCCGCATATGGTATCCCTCTGAAAATAGACACTTCATCTTCGGTGATGCCACGCACAATTCCAGAACCGGTTTTTACTTTTGGTGAAGCGATCTCTGACGGTTGGCCTTGTAAGTTCTTTGCAATGAATACTGAAAATAAGATTATTACATTTCTGAACATTGTTACTTTAGCTCTTTATATTTTACAAAGGTCTTTCCTATTTTCTCTTCATTTGGTATAAAAATTACTGCTTTTTCTACCATTTTTACTGATTGCAGTATTCATACGAAGGATAGTTTTTTTTATATCTTAATTTTGAATGGATCTCAAATGAAAAGAAATGGAAAAAGTAGTAAACATAGATAACATTAGCGAGTTCAATACCGCTAATAACCACAAAACGCTGCACCCCTTAGTAACCGTAATTGATTACTCAAAGGCAAATCCGCGAGAATGGGGAGATGTGGATTCCATAAAATTTAATTATGGATTGTATAGTGTTATTTTGAAAGATGTGGTGTGTGGAGATTTGCGGTATGGCCGTCATCATTATGATTATCAGGCAGGTACGTTGGTATTTTTTGCGCCGGGTCAATTTACCAGTATGGAAAATCCTAAAGTGGTGTATCAACCCATGGGATTTGGATTATTGTTTCATCCTGATTTTTTGATTGGAACACATTTGGGGAAAGCCATTCACAATTATAAGTTTTTCAACTATCAAACCCATGAAGCCCTGCATCTGTCCTGCTCCCGAGAGGCGTAACCATTTAAAATTGGAGGGGATTTCTTAATTTTCACAATCAAAATGGTAAAACAGTGAAACAAAGCAAATTTAGCGAAGCTCAAATCGTAGCGA
>JAIXPV010000749.1 GCA_027486105.1 Runella sp.
CAGCCAAAAATTTAACTTCCAACTGAGTTTTGATTTGATTCAGTCTATTTTGGTCGGAAATATGCCCATTCCTAAGAAAGAAAATCAGCGATTTAAAAAAGAAAAAGACTATTTTATGCTTCGCCAACAGGAAGGAAAAATTATGTTGGAAAGCTACATTGGAGAACAAAACCGTCGTTTGAAAAAATTACTGGTTACCGAACAGCCCACCAAAAATTCACTAACCCTCGACTACGACGATTTTACGCAACTCAACAATTATCTGTTCCCGTACACCAGTTTGATTCAGTTGGATTATCAATCTGAAAAAGATAAGCTACAGTATCAGACGGTGTTTCGGATAAAGCATCAAAAAGTGGAATTGAGTGAAAAAACGCTTAGTTTTCCGTTTAGTGTTCCACCCAAATATGAACGAAAATAGGGGATTGGACGATTTTAAAACGTATTGTTGCTGTGTTGAATAAGCTATTTATGAGTAAAAAAAGGTTTGATTGTTATGCTGAAAATGCTGTTGCTGAGCGCAAAAGCACCATCTCTAGTTTTCAGCATAATACCTCTTTGTCGTTTAAATTACCCGTACTGATTGGATTGGTACTGTTCATCTCTTGTTTTTCCGCAATGGCCCAAAAAAGCCGCCAACAGCTCGAAAAAGAGAAACGGGAAAACATGGAGCGTTTACAAGAATTGCAGGGAATTCTAAAGCAAACAACCGAACAAAAACGCGCCAGTTTGGGACAACTCAAGGCCATCAAACAACAGATTAATGCCCAAAACCGTAAAATAGACCTTATCAACGATGATTTAAAGTTGATGGATTCGGAGCTTACCGAACTGCAACAAGCCAAAGTAGCGCTAGACAAAGACCTCGACCAGTTACGCGAGGAGTATGCCCGTATGATTTATAACGCCTCAAAGCACAACAATAGCCTTAGTGAACTGAGTTTTTTATTTTCGGCACCGACCTTCAATCAATTTTTGGTGCGCTACAAGTACCTAAAGCAGTACACCGACGAGCGTGAGAAGCAAGTAGCCCAGATGAAAAAAGTGCAATCTCTGATGATTGCCAAGTCAAATAGCATCAGCAACAAGAAAAAAGATCAAGAAAACGCCCTTAAAACGCGGATTGCCGAAAGTAAAAACCTGGAACAACTGAAAGGCGAAAAAGATAAAGTGGTCCAGGAATTGAGCGGTCGAGAAGCTGAAATTAAGAGCGAAGTTGCCGAAGTCCGAAAAGCCAACAAACAATTGGAGAATGCCTTGACGCGCATCATTCAGCGCGAAATCGAGGAACGACGCGAACGGGCCCGCGCTGCCGCCCGCGAAAAAGCCGCTCGGGAACGGGCCGAGCGAGAAGCCGCCGCCAGAGCAGCGGCCGAAAGAGCTAAGGAAAAAGACAATAACGAAGAAATCACCAAAGCAGAGCCGCCCCCTGTAAAGCCAGAACCCAAAAAAGAAGAACTTAATAACGAAGGAATGAACGAAGAAGAGGTAACGCTAGCTTCCTCATTTGCTGCTAATCGCGGTCGTTTACCTTGGCCTGTTCCTGGATTTATTTCCGATGGTTTTGGAACAAAAGAGGTCCTCAAAAATGTCTATCAAGAAAACCAAGGAGTAGATATTCAGACAAACGCTGGTACCTCCGTGCGTACCGTGTACGATGGCGTGGTGATGGATGTAACAAACATGGGCGTTATGCGCAACGTGGTATTTGTCCAACATGGGGATTTTTACACCGTATACGCCAAACTGAAGAATGTGAATGTTCGTCCAGGACAAAAGCTAAAAGCACGCGAAACAATCGGCGTGGTAGCAACCGACGGAGACGGAGTTTCAGAAGTTAATTTCCAGATTTGGAAAAACACCAGTAAACTCAATCCTGAAACGTGGCTTCGTCCGAGGTAAAAAAAGGTAATCATTATTTGTACAAATACAAATAACAGATAACCAACAACTTATACACAAAATGTCAACTCAACTTTCCTCCCTCGAAGTAAAGCGTGTTACCACGCACATCATACAGGAAATGAAAAACCGGGGCGAAAAAATATCCGCCCTTACCTCCTACGATTTTTCTATGGCGCGTATTGTAGATGCCGCCGGCATTGATATTATTTTGGTGGGCGACTCAGCCTCCAATGTCATTGCAGGCCATGAAACCACGCTGCCTATCACCCTCGACCAGATGATTTATCACGCTCAGGGCGTTGTTAGGGCCGTGAAGCGGGCCTTTGTGGTCGTCGATTTGCCTTTTGGTTCGTATCAGGGAAATTCACGCGCCGCGCTTGATTCGGCCATTCGTATCATGAAAGAATCGGGTGCCCACGCCGTAAAGCTCGAAGGAGGTCTTGAAATAAAAGAATCCATTATTCGGATTCTGAGCGCTGGTGTACCTGTAATGGGTCACTTGGGCCTTACTCCCCAATCTATTTATAAATTTGGCACTTACACCGTCCGCGCTAAAGAAAATGCCGAGGCCGAAAAGCTATTGCAAGACGCCAAAATGCTAGACGAAATCGGTTGTTTCGGGATGGTTTTGGAAAAAATCCCTTCGAGCCTGACCAAGCAAGTGTCAGAAAGCATCAGCATTCCCACCATTGGCATTGGCGCAGGGCCTCATGCCGACGGGCAAATTTTGGTGATTCACGATATGCTGGGCATTACCAAAGAATTTAAACCACGCTTTTTAAGGCGCTACGCTGATTTGCACAGCATAATGACAGATGCTGTCAGCAATTACGTCAAAGACGTCAAGGCAAACGATTTTCCGAACGAAAAAGAATCTTACTGAACCATCAGCACTGGTTCTCCGTTAAGATTTAATTGTTCGTAATGAATGTTCGTAAAAGAAGTTTGTAATGAACAATTCAGGGCATACAAGCTGCCCATTCACTATTAACTTTTGATTCCAATGGCCAAGCCATTTCACGTAGTATACGAAGATAATCACCTCATTATCGTCAATAAACCCGCTGGTCTCCTCGTTCAGGGCGATTCTACCGGCGATGTTCCGCTGTTGGAACTGGTCAAAGATTACATTAAAGAAAAATACGAAAAACCCGGTGAAGTGTTTTTGGGAACGGTTCACCGCATAGACCGCCCTGTAAGCGGCTTAGTGGTTTTTGCCCGAACGTCGAAAGCCCTTGAACGCATGAACGAAATTTTCCGCAAACGCGACGTTCAGAAGACCTATTGGGCGGTGGTACGCCGTCGCCCTCCCAAAAAGCAGGACAAACTCGTGAGCTGGTTGGTCAAAGACGAAAATAGAAATGTAGTCTCGGCCTATGATTATCCAGCCGACAAGGCCCAAAAAGCCGAGCTTACGTATCGGTTGTTGGGAGAAGTAAACAAACATTACTTACTCGAAGTAACCCCTCACACGGGGCGCCCACACCAAATCAGGGCTCAATTGGCACAAATTGGCTGCCCAATTCGGGGAGATGTAAAATACGGCTCGCCAAAACCCAACCACGACGGCAGTATCAATCTGCACGCCCGTCGGTTGTTTTTTACGCATCCCGTCAAAAAAGAATCTATTTTATGCCGGGCATCCTTGCCAAACGACCCTTTCTGGGAAGAATTTTTGGAGTTAGACCCCGAAGAAATCGGCCCAGAACATTTGGCGTTTTTACACGAATAAATAATACACCTGACTTACCCAAGCCTGATTCTCGGACATAGATAACCCATTAAATGACTTGGATTGATAAACTCAAAAACCGTTGGGGAGTAAAAAACAGTGGGCAAGTAGTGATTATACTACTTGTCTTTGCCTGTACGGGATTTACGGTGATGTACACGAAGCGATGGATGGTCCAATGGCTTTCCATTGAAAGCACATGGGCAGTGTGGGCGTTTAATCTTTTAATTATCCTGCCCCTTTACCAAGTCATCCTGTTGTTTTATGGATGGCTCTTCGGGCAATTTCAGTTTTTTTGGAACTTCGAAAAAAAAATGTTTAGGCGCCTGATAAACATATTTTCTCACAAGCACTCATAGCTCTGAAGGCTCAACGGTTTTTTCTACCGTCGAAACATCAGACCACATTTGTTGGGCCATCTGCTCTACCGTGTTAACCACTCCTTGGAGGGCTCCAAACACAATACATAACGGTAGAATAATCGGAAGGAAAATTAGCCACTGAAAGGCCAAATACAGGTTAGGCTTCTTCATCTTAGTGTCATTAGTGTAGTACAACTGATTGATTAAAAGTAAAATACCTCTCTTTTAAACCTTCAATCAAACAGCGTGCCAAAGTATTTAAATGGAGTATATTTATTTTTAAAGCAAAGATAAAAAAGATATCAACATCACGATAAAATAAAATTATATATCTTTTTAATCATATAAACGCATTTTTATTTTTAATTGTTGCAACACATATATTTTTAAACTAAAATCTGCCCAACGTAAACGTTTTGAACTCTTTTTTTTGTTGTATAATTTGAAAGACTTACCCCCAATATGCAAGATGTAATTCGCCTGTTGCCCGATGCCATTGCTAACCAGATTGCCGCGGGTGAAGTAGTACAACGCCCAGCTTCTGTAGTAAAGGAGTTATTGGAGAATTCCATTGATGCACAGGCCAAAAATATTCAGGTAATTATTCGCGACGCTGGACGCACCCTCATTCAGATTATTGACGACGGCGGCGGTATGTCGGAAACCGACGCCCGTATGAGTTTTGAACGCCATGCAACGTCTAAAATTCGACATGCAGACGACCTTTTCAAAATTCGCACCATGGGTTTTCGCGGTGAAGCGCTGGCTTCGATTGCCGCCGTTGCCCAAATTGAAATGCGTACCCGACGCCCCTCCGATGAAATTGGAATTTTGTTGCGGATGGAGGGTTCCGAATTGAAATCGCAGGAATCAGTTGCGTGCCTTCCCGGAACCAATATTTTGGTCAAAAACCTTTTTTTTAACGTACCTGCCCGACGCAATTTCCTCAAAACTAATTCTGTCGAAATGCGTCATATTCTGGATGAATTTCAGCGAGTGGCGCTCGCCCACCCCGAAATAAGTTTTTCCCTTTATCACAACGACACGGAGGTTTATAATCTCTACGCGGGCAAATTGAGCCGCCGCATTGTGGATATGTTTGGAAAAAATTACCGTGAACAACTAATTCAGTGTCAGGAAGAAACCCCTTACGTAACCGTGAGAGGATTTGTAGGAAAACCTGATTTTGCGCGAAAAACCCGAGGTGAGCAGTTTTTTTTCGTAAACGAGCGGTATGTGAAACATAGCTACTTGCACCACGCTGTGTTGGCGGCCTATGAATCCACCATTTCGGAAGGAAGCCATCCTTTTTATGTATTAATGCTGGACATCGACCCCTCACACATTGATATTAATATTCACCCTACAAAGACAGAAATAAAGTTTGACGATGAGCGCTCAGTGTATGCGCTATTGATGGCTGCTATCCGCAAAGCAATCAGTATCAATCACTTATCTCACTCGATTGATTTTGAATCAAACGTCAATTTCCTAAGCCCGATGTCGGATACTCGAGCCAATACTGCTCCCAAGCCACCGAGTTTTACGCGAGATTCTGCTTTAGCCCCTCCCTTGCCCACTTCACGGCGCGAGGAAACAAATCTGTCTCATTGGGAAAAACTATTCGATGGCTTTCAGAAACCCGACCCTACACCCGTGCAAGCCACCTTGGAGTTGGGTGAAAATGAAAACTTTTCAGAATCACTTCCCACCACCCTCGGCAGCCGCGCAAATGCGCTAAGTGCCGAAGATGAGGATATTAAAAATCGTCGTTTGGCGGTGCAGATTCAAAACCGTTATGTAGTTTCGGCGGTTAAGTCAGGTATGATGCTCGTTGACCAGCGGGCGGCCTACGAGCGCGTACTCTATGACCGCTATTTAAAACAACTCGAAAACCAAAATGCTGCATCCCAGCAGCTTCTTTTTCCAGCTACGGTCAGGTTATCACCCGCTAATATGCCGATCATTCTGGAAATGCGGGAAGAAGTCACGGCCTTGGGTTTTGATTTTGACGCCCTTGGCCCCAATACACTCGTGGTGAGAAGCCTTCCAGGTGATTTACCAAGCGATAATATACAGCAATTATTTGAAGAATTATGCGAACAATTGCATCTAAGTCATGACGAACTACGGCTCAATCGCTCCGAAACAACGGCTCGGACGTTGGCCCGGCGTTTTGCTTCCCGCTATCTGGTTCGGCTTTCGTCGGATGAAATAGAAAAGTTAATCAACCAACTCTTTATTTCTTCGAACCCAAATTATACGCCAAGTGGCGAACCCATTTTTGTCATTTTATCGTTAGACAAAATAGCCAGTCTGTTTAAGAATGGTTAAGCTTTGGAAAGTTAGTCGTTATATCGGCTCGTAATTTTTTCTTAACGCCCTTAATAGTTAGCTTTTAACCATCAACAGAATCGTTTCTAATTAATCTGTGCTTTTATGTTCAATATTACTCCGATTGTACGGAATTTATTAATTCTTAACGTCGTCATTTTTTTACTTCAAGACCTGAGTCCCTTTATTGTAAACTGGTTTGCGCTGCATCCCGTAATGGGGCCCGAATTTAGGCCGCATCAGTTTGTTACATATATGTTTTTGCACGGTGGTTTTGGGCATTTATTCAGCAATATGCTCGGCCTGTTCTTTTTTGGTCCACTCTTAGAACAGCATGTGTTGGGCACCAAGCGTTTTATCATCTTTTATTTTGTCAAAAGATTTTAAGATAAACAGGTTTCATACTACGATATTATTATTGAC
>JAIXPV010000119.1 GCA_027486105.1 Runella sp.
GTTTGACGAATGGTACGGCTACCGCTCTGAAGAGATTTATCAGACCCAAGAAGATGTCAATAACTCACCAAAACTCAATGCCAACGTAAAAGTGGGCGACATGAAATACACCGACATCAGCGGCCCCAACGGCGTGCCCGACGGGAGAATCTCCCCCGAATACGACCGCGTGCTGCTCGGCAGTTCGCAGCCCCAATGGATGTATGGCGGTAACTTCAAGTTGGATTACAACGGGTTTGATTTGGGGGTTACTTTCCAAGGCATTGGCTATCAAAATACATCGCTGCTTCCGTATACCGATTACAACGCCGAAAACTGGGGGGTATTCCCTGTATATATGGACGGTAGCACTTGGAGTATGAACAATACCGCTGACCAAAATTTGGTAGCTAAATATCCCAGATTTACCGAAACCAACAAAGGTCTGAACCGCGCAATGTCTGATTTTTGGTTGTTTAACGGAGGGTATTTTCGTCTAAAAAACATCACTTTAGGCTACACAATCCCCCAGAATATTTCTCGAAAAATCATGTCAAACAACATCCGTTTTTACATCAACGCCACCGATGTTTTCTCGCTCAACAAATATCCTAAAGGCTGGGACCCCGAAGGAATGGGCATTGTGTCGACATTTTTGGGAGGCTTTACGATTGGTTTTTAATATAATTCTCTGACTCACAATGAAAAATAAGATATACAGCGCAGCACTAAGCTTACTATTGTTGGCTTCCTGCCAAAATTCACTGGACCTCTATCCTTTAGCCGAGCCTTCGGCCGAAAAGTGGTATTCCAACGAAACCGAGATTCAGTTGGCCCTCAACGACCTCTATCGCATTGATTTTTGGCAGTGGGATGAAGACGGAATGAGTATCAATTATCTTTCTGATGATGGCTTTTATCGCCAAACCCTTACGCCCATCAAATCAGGAACGGTGACAAGTCAGTGGGCATTTTCGACCACCCTTTGGCGCAATTCCTACAAAGCCATTGCGCGCGCCAATAGAGCCATTGTGGCCCTGAACAGTGCGGAGACCAAAGCAAAAGTAAACCAAGCTAAATTGGATATTTATTTGGCTGAAGCTCGTTTTCATCGTGCTTCTCAGTATGCAAAGCTGGTCAATAAATTTGGTGATGTGGTTTATAGCGACGATGTTATCAGTATCGAAGACGCTTACACCAAAGGCCGTACTGACAAAAAAACGGTCATCACAAAAATCTACGAAGATTTCGATTTTGCCATTGCAAACTTACCAGCCAGTTATGCCGCGTCGGCCGTGAAGCGCGCCACCAAAGGCGTAGCAATGGCCTTAAAAGCACGCTTTGCCCTCTACGAAAAAGACTATAAAGTAGCCAGCGATGCCGCCAAAGCCTGCATGGACTTAAACCAGTACACCCTGCACTCCGACTATGGCAATTTGTTTTTACAGAGCACCAAAAATGCAAAAGAGATTATTTTTTCAATACCGCGTTCGTTGGAGTTGAAAGTAAGCACAGGCCCTACCTCCGACATCATCAGTCGAAACTCAGGGGGCTTTGCAGCGGCCAATCCTACTTGGGATTTGTTTTGTTCTTACCTCTGTACCGACGGAAAAACCATTGATAAGTCGCCCCTGTACGACCCCCGCAACCCCTTCAAAAACCGTGACCCACGTTGTACGGCTACCATTGTGGAGTTTGGACAACCACACTTAGGCTTTATTTATGACCCGCACCCCAACGCCCTGCAAGTGACCCGTATCAGCACCAACACCAAAGTCACAAACAACGACAACCGCGCCAACGCGCAGTTTGCGTCTTTCAATGGGTTGATTTGGAAAAAAGGCGTTGACGATTCGTGGTTGCTCAATGGCCGTTTGATTGAGCCTGAGCAGATTATCGTGCGTTATGCCGATGTATTGTTGATGTATGCCGAAGCTAAGATTGAGCAAAACCAAATCGACAAATCTGTATTGGATGCCATCAATTCTGTGCGGGCAAGGGCCTATAAAGCCGCGCTATCGGCCACTACTGCTTACCCTGCCATTACTACCACCAACCAAGCCGAGCTACGTCGCGAATTGCGCATGGAGCGCCGCATGGAATTGGCTTTTGAAGGGCTTCGCTACATGGACATCGTACGCTGGGGTATTGCGGGCAAAGTGCTCAACCGACCCATTTATGGTATGCTCGACCCCGTTGATTTACGGTCTAAAGTAGTCGATAAAAATCTGTGGTTTTTTCCAGGTACTCCAAAAATTGACGAAGATGGCACACCTGACTTTAGCGAAATGGCAAAAACGGGCCTCATCAAAAATCTAGTACCCACTACTTGGAACGACCGCCAGTATTTGTGGCCAATTCCTACCTCCGAAATCCAAATCAATCCCAACATGAAACAAAACGAGGGATATTAACCTGTTGATTTACAACCCACATCCGTAAATGAGAACTCAATATTTAACTAAATAAGGAATTCAAAGTTCATAATGAATACACATAAAATTGCTTTTACCTGGGCAGGAATACTGATGGGTTTTATGCAGATTTGCGATACGGCCTACGCTCAAACCAAGCCCTCCTACCCTCAATTTAGTGGGATTTACCCCCACCTTGCCTATTACAACAACGAAGGAGAATGCGGAACGGGTGCGGTGGTACCTTGGGCTGACCGCCTTTGGGTAATTACCTACGGACCCCATTTACCTTTTGGTTCATCGGATAAGCTCTACGAAATCACGCCCAAGTTACAGCGAACCATTCGACCCGAAAGTACGGGGGGGACGCCCGCCAACCGCATGATTCACCAAGAAAGCAATCAATTGTTTATCGGGCCGTATGCCATCGATGCCCAACGCAACGTGCGTACCATTCCGTACACGGAAGCGCCGGGCCGCTACACGGGTTTGGCGCGGGGTTTGACCGACCCGCAAAGCAAAATCCTAATTGCTACCATGGAAGAGGGTTTTTACGAAATGGACGTAAACACCCTAAAAACCAAACTATTGTACCAAGATGGCAACGTTAAACAAAAGAAAGAAAACGATGTAGCCAACAACCACAACGGCGCGCTTCTGCCTGGTGCCCACGGCAAGGGAGTTTATTCGGGACAAGGCGTGATGGTGTATTCCAACAACGGCGAATCTGGCCCGCAGGCACTGAAGCAATTTGACATTGAAGCGGGAGTTTTGGCCGAATGGAACGGCAAAGACTGGAAAGTCGTTCGTCGCAATCAGTTTGTAGAAGTAACGGGGCCAGGGGGCATTTATGGCAATAAAAACCCCGATACCGACCCGATTTGGGCCACGGGCTGGGACCATAAATCGGTACTTTTGGGTGTACGCGATGGTGCAAAATGGTCTTTTTTCAGGCTCCCTAAAACCAGCCATAGCTACGATGGCGCTCACGGCTGGAACACCGAATGGCCGCGCATCCGCGACATCGGCACCGCCGACAAACCCGATTATCTGATGACCATGCACGGAATGTTTTGGCGTTTTCCCCAAACTTTTACCTCCAAAAACACCGCTGGCATTCGTCCGCGCTCGGCTTACCTAAAAGTAATTGGCGACTTTGCACGGTGGAATAATCAACTGGTTTTTGGTTGCGACGACTCGGCCCAAAAAGAGTTTTTGAACAAACGTAAGACCAAGGGAAACATCGAAGGCCCTGGACAATCCAACTCTAACCTTTGGTTTACTTCCTTCGCCACTCCCGACCAACTGGGTCCCAACACCGCGCAGGGAGCCGTTTGGCTTGCCGAAAAAATTGAGGCCAATGCCGTATCCGAACCTTTCTTGTTTGCGGGGTGGAAAAAACGCATGGCTTGGATTCATAACGCAGGGAATGAGAGCGTTAGCTTTAGTTTTGAAACAGATATAGATGGAAAGAGTAATTGGAAATCGTTGCGCACGGTAGAGGCTCCAGCAGGTCAAAGTGTTGCTGTTACCTTTGCCGCCACTGAAACAGGCGAATGGATCCGGGTAAAAAGCAACCGCGCCACCACCGCAACCGTCAATTTTAATTACAGCGACGACTCCCGCTTTCAGCCCACCGCCGACAAAATGTTCAACGGTTTAACCAATATCCGTTCTGCAAATTATTCTGGAGGACTCATGTACGGCTTGGGCGACAATCGCAGGGCAATGGGGCTTTTGGCGGGTCAATTCTCCAACGGGAAGTTCACCGAAAACGGCTACTACGAATTGGACAGCGCCATGAATTTAGTCAAAAAAGAAGACCCAAAAACAGCGCAGTTTATCCGCGACAAGTTTGCCATTCCTAAAGATGTAATTACTGTTGACGAGGCCTCGGTCCTTATCATTGACGATAGCGGCCGAAGGTGGAGATTGCCCAAAGGCAATGAGGCATTTACCAGCAAAACCAACAGCGCTTCGCTCAGAATTTGCCGAGAAGTAGCCACCGAGCGCGATTTGCTGAATGCCCACGGGACATTCTACGAATTGCCCGCCGAAAATGCCGACGGTTTTGCTAAAATCAGGCCCGTAGCCTCTCACTCGCTCAGCGTGCACGATTATGCGTCGTACCGTGGCTTATTGGTCATGACGGGTCTCGACAACCAAACGGCTGCCAATGAGCACATTATCGCATCAAACGACGGAAAAGCCAAAGTATGGGCGGGTACCATCGACGACCTTTGGAAATTAGGAAAACCCGTCGGTCAGGGCGGCCCGTGGAAAAATACACAAGTAACCGCTGGTACGCCGTCGGATGCGTATTTGATTGGGTTTTACGATAAAAAGAGCCTTCAGCTTTCTCACAACTCCAAGCAACCCATTACGTTCACCATTCAGGTTGAAGCCATCGGCCACGGCCCTTGGATGAACTTTAAACAGGTAACGGTAAAGCCTGGTGAAACTTTTGAGTACACCTTCCCTGAAGCTTTTCAAGCACGGTGGGTGCGTTTTAGTGCCGATAAAAATTGTGAGGCTACGGCTTGGTTAACGTATCAATAGTTGAAGTTTTTGAAAAAAAGATAGGTAATGAACAGCATCAATCCCCAGCGGGCTTCCGTTGGGGATTTGTTTTTTCAAATGTTGGTATCTTTTGTGCATTCCAAAAAAATAATTCTGAATAAAGGGTATTTTTTTACAAATCTTGTACCTGTACTTGTAACAGATTTATGACTCGTTTGAGAATAAATGGTAATATGCCAAGCAGATAACGAAGTGTTTGCAAAAGTATGAAAAGAAGCCTCCAAAACAACACCGACGAAACAACCCTTTGGATTTCATTCAAGAAGGGCGACGTGCGGGCGTTTGAGCAGTTGTATAACCGTTATTTTGAGGTACTGGCCAACTACGGCTACCGGTACTGCACCGACAAACAACAACTCGAAGACGCTATTCAGGACGTTTTTGTGGATGTATGGAGACGCCGACAGCATCTGGCCGACGTAGATAGTGTAAAGTTTTATTTATTTCGGGCTTTACGCCATCAAGTAATCCGTAACACCCGCCACGACCCGCTCGAGACTTCCGAAGACATCAACGATTTTCTTGACCTTTTGGTGGCGTTTTCGTCGGAACAACAATCAATTGAGCAAGAAACCCGTATCAGCCAAACGCAGGCCGTTGCAAAGGCCATTGCCCAACTAAGCCAACGCCAGCAGGAAGCCATCAACCTGCGCTTTTAGCACGGCATGAGTCTCGATGAAATGACCCGAATCATGAGCCTTAGCAAGCAGTCGGTCAGCAAGCTACTTTTTAAGGCATACAGCGTTTTACGACTCACTATCAGGGAAATACACCCGCTTTTTCTGCTGTTTTTACAAATATCCCACCTTATTAATTTGTCACCTTTTTAGTTTTCGATCACATGAACTATGACCATTTTCAACTCAACGACTTCTTAAACAACGACTCGTTTGTGCGGTGGGTGTTGTTTCAGGAAGAAGACTCTTTTTGGCAGGAATTTATAAAAAAATACCCTGCCAAGGCTGACGAGATTAAGCAGGCACAGCAACTGATTTTAGGTGTCAAAGCAGCCGAATCGCAAAATACCCCCGTACTCAATCAAAAAGGTGTTTGGGCCAACATTGAAGCCATTATTACCGAAGCCGATGAGGAAAAAACTATTTTTGAGCGCAAGTTTTGGCAAACAAATGTCTTTAAGTACGCAGCAAGTTTGGCAGTGTTGGTCGGCTTGGCATGGTTCTGGACGACGCGGCAACCCGACCACCAAGTCAGTTATCAGGATTTGATAGCCGTTGTCGAAGAAAAAAGCCCCCGTCAGGAAGTGGTAAACAACGGCCAAACTACCAAAAAAATACGCCTCGAAGACGGTACAATGGTATATTTGGAAAAGGGAAGCCGTCTGAGTTTTCCCGTGCATTTTGAAACCAAACGCCGCGAAGTAGTACTGAGCGGAGAAGCGTTTTTTTTTTTTTCCGAAAATCCTGCCAAACCATTTTATGTATACGCCAACGAACTGATTACTAAAGTATTGGGAACAAGTTTTAGAGTAAATGCCTTAGAAAATGGCAAACAGGTAACGGTAAAAGTACAGACGGGGAGGGTGTCGGTATTTAAACAAAATCGCATAGACATCGCTGACCCAGAAACCAAAGGACTGCTCTTGTTACCCAACCAACAGGCCGTTTTCAACCGAACAAATGAACTATTAAACCGAAGTTTGGTAGAAGCACCAGTCCCCATTATCGCA
>JAIXPV010000698.1 GCA_027486105.1 Runella sp.
TGGTTTTCTTGTTTCACGGGGTAGGAGGAGAGCATTCGTTAAATGTATCGTTATCTGCTCACCGTGAACTTCTTAAGTATCTAAAAGAAAATGAAAATGAGATTTATGTTGACACGATGCTCAACGTAGCACAACATAGTAAAGCCCTGAAAAAATAATTTTTTGAGGCGTACCTAAAGTCTCGGTATTTCCACAAATGCAAGTGGTATTATTTCTAGGGTAGGTAATTTAATACCCCCTTTTTTGACTTTTTTTTCCTATTTCGGAAATTTCATGATTTGCAGTGAGTACCGTTTAATTGCTCTTTTTGGGCGAGAAACTCATCGGCGGTAAGTAAATATTGAACTGCTAAATTATTCAGCGACTTTCGTTGTTTATCCCACAACAGTTTAAATTGACTTGGCGCCATGCCCGTAATTGACTTAAACTGGGTTGACAAGTACGCCAAACTGCTGTAATTGAGCAAATCAGCAATTTGGGAAAGCGATAACTCATCGTACACCAGCAATTCTTTAACGAGTTCGGTTTTTTAGTTAATGATAAACTGTTAGATCGTTCTCGCTTTTACTGATAGTACCATTATATACGTTTAAAAATATGAATACCATGAGGATATTTTTCTTCTAAAACTTAGATTTTAAAAAATAATCAAGCAAGCACTAAGACCATGAATCGCGACCAATTTCTTGCTAATACCGCCATAAAACGGGTCTATAAAATGGCTCATATTTCATCAATCGAGCTGAATCTTGTATAAATATACTAAAACCAACTACCTCCCAGTGTCGTTTTTTTAAGGATTTACTGAATTTGAGCATCTATCATTTCGTGCATCTGTTTCGTGAAACCTTCTGTCCAAATACTCCAATGGCCTGCTTTTTCGATGATTTCGATGGTAGCGTTGAGGGAGAGAGGCGTAAGTCGTTCCTTGAATTTTTCGACCGAACGATTCAAAAAGAAATTGTCATCGCTTCCTGCAAAAACATGGATTTTTCCCTTTAAATCATTCATCAGCTGCTTACGATTGTTTTCTAAAAACGAACTCAAATCATACATTTTCCATGAATTGACCACCGCTCGGTTAATTTCACCTGTGTTGCGATTGAACATCATTTGGGGAGTGCCATCAGGTGCAGGAAGGCCATAAACGGCTTCAAAAGATTGCATTTGACCACCATTGCCCAAGAAATATTCAAAAGACACGGTTTTTTTAATACTTGATAAATACTGCCCCTTCATCAAGAAAAACGGACGTTCTTGCCCCTTCTTGTCGTAATATAGATTTGACTCTTTGTACAGATTGATTGAAATAAAATCCTGAAAATCAAGTGGGTCGGGCGAAACTGCCCAACAGCCGCTAAATACCTTGGGAAAGTGTGTTTGGAGCCATACCGAAGCATAGCCACCCGAGCTTTGCCCAACCAAAAAAAATGAACTTTCTATGCTCGAAATGCGATAATTTTTGCTTAAATAAGGGATTAATTCTTCAACCAAAGCCTTTCCCC
The DNA here is from genome assembly GCA_027486105.1 of Runella sp. Taxonomy (GTDB): domain Bacteria; phylum Bacteroidota; class Bacteroidia; order Cytophagales; family Spirosomataceae; genus Runella. The sequence continues at coordinate 1,506 of JAIXPV010000698.1, forward strand.
AGGGGCCATTCACCCTCGAATCAATGAAAGCGTGAAGTCCAAAAGGATTGCTGGATTCGGGGTTGAGATAGACAAAAATCTTATCTTTTCCCATGCCAAATCCATATCGTTTGTTTATGTTTGGATTATAAATATCGAATTGTGTACCTCCCCACCCTGGAATCACAAACACCACTGAATATGGCTTTGGAGCTTGTGGGTCATAATTTTTGGGCAAAATGATTGCCGCTTTGATGTAAGAATCTTGCTTACGAAATGCCGAGACTACGTCTGATTTGATAGAAATACCTTTGATTTGGGGAGTTTCGCGAAATGGGCGTACATGAAACTGTTTGGCAAGGTGAAGTTTGACTTGGGTAGAAAATTTTGGCTGCACAAATACCTTTACATCACGTGAGTACCAATTACCCGCCGTGATGGTATTATTTCGTTCAGTTTTATCCACATCAAAAACCGCCGCAAACTTATAAAACCCAGTTTTTAGTTGGTCTAAACCCACTGGAAAACCCGCTGCCGACGCATCAACTTGTCGCGTTTCGCCCGCTTTCCAGTCATTCACATCTACATAAAAAGTGGGTGTTGGATTAAATGGGTCTGGGTCCTGGACACCTTTGGTCGTATCTGTTACAGAAAAAATGTACAGCCGACCGCTAAATGTTTTTTTTGCGGAAGAATCTAAACTCACTGATATGGTCAATTGGTGGGCTTGAACTACCCATGAAGTCAGTGCTAGAAGGTAGGAAAATAATATCTTTTTCAACGCTGTTTTTGTATATTTATTTAATGATTCAAAATTCCCGTCAATCCTCTTATGTTATTTTGGAATAGATATTTTTATAAAATACTGAAATATGGGGTTGAAATGTAGATGGAAGCAATTGAGTGAAAACAACCCCTCGCCTGGAAATAGTATTTGCGGACACTTGTCTCTTGACTCTGACATTTTCTTTCCCTTCGAGGGGTTTGGCGTTGGCACTGCCCAACACAGCAGCACACAACAGAGACGTGAAGTACTTTTTCATGGCTTCTAGTTTTTTAAAATGGATGTTTTGTTCGCCTTGAACGGTTCAAAATTCATACACTCTTACCAATTACTAAACGAGTATATTTGTGAACTGTCGAAAAAGACTGTTGAAATGAAGCAAAGAGTTTATGAAGTATCTATGATAATGGTCTAACACACAGAGGCATGAAAATTAATTGGGGAGAATAGAATCTCTAATTTTAGAGCTAATAGCTACAATAGAATTTGAACAAATCATCATGTAAATCGCAGGATCCTACTCTATTTTATCGGAATAATCAATAAGAGTTCCCCTCCGAAATAATTTTCTAATGAATTTTATGATAAGCAGAATGCTCTTCAAAACAGGGCAGGGTAATACACTGATCGAAGATTAAGGGCTAAAAAAACAGGCCCGTTAAATTCCGACGAAGACTGAGAAGGAAGAACCCCATAATTTAAACACGAGCGTTACAATATGAAATAACTGCCACAGCCATTGTGACTACCAGGTAGTTGGCAATAGCTGTATCAGCATTATATAGGTTAAATTGACCACCGTTCCGAAAATAATATGGGTCAATAACAGCGCTGTACAATAGGAAAAAAGGGGAACTGTCTTAGGAGGACGGGGATGAACCCAAAAAAAGGTGCGCCACACGATGACCGCGAGTAACCCACTCACAAAACCAAAAACGGCACCACTGCCAGGTGTCGGCCTGCCAATACCGGCCTGCCATAAAAATCGGTAACAAATAGCGAAAAAAATACCGACGGAGTAATGGGCTAATATGCCAACCGCGATCACCGCAGGATAATTTGAAAGTGTTCCTTTCGGACCGGCCTGATCAGTCAGCATCGTTCCCAAAATTTTTACTACTTTCATTTGATGGTTTGTCATGTAGGTAAGTACGTACATAAGTAACGTCATGACCGCTGTTGCAACAATGCCGGCTAGTCCAATCATCAGTAACTCCATGTTTCTGTTTATATGAGTTCAACTTAATCGAGTCTGTTGTCTCAAAAATGCCACCGTTATTACTTACCGTTAACTCATACTGTAACTGGTTTATGGCGGCTGAAATGATCCGGTCCACTTCTTAGAATCCTTGAAGAAAGCAGCCCCTTTATTTTAACGGGTAATCTGTTCCAATAATTTAGAAACAGATTTTAACCCGGCTAGCTGAAGAGCGAATTTTTGGCAGGTACGGCATTGCTGCCCGCCAATTTATTGGTCTTGGCATTCATCACCAGGAGGTCTTTACCGCTCATTGTCGCTGTTGCAGGATAGGTAAAGCGGTCCGTCGCCAACTTGGTGGCCGCCAGCTGGGCTGATCTCCAGTTATCTCCCTTTGCGCCCGAAGACAACCTCCGCCTGTAAACAAAAAAGAACTAATAGAAGATGTATAATTTTTCTCATATCTGTTTTTTAACATTTACTTAGAAAACAGTATGCCTGTAAATATTAAGTGCGGATTTTCATCAATGGAGAATGAGTTGGGGAAAATCAGCCTCTTTAACGATATTTTACCTAAGGGTTGTAGAACTATTTACCCTCCACCCTTTTGCCTTCTTTAATGAATAAGGCAATTGAATAAGTAGAAGAAACGGGAGGATTTCATAAAGAATTCAGTGTTGTTTTTACATTACATGCATCAGCAGGAGTTGAGCTACTTTGTCAACAGTTTTTAAAACAATTTCCTCTGCAGAACCTGAAAATACTTCACGAACTCCAATGGATTTATCTTTCATGACCAAATGAATGAACATGGTCCCTACTGGTTTTTCAGGCGTTTCGCTACCGCCCGGGGTGGTCAGGCCTGTAATGGCAACCTGAATATCAGACGCTATCAATGATTTTAATCGATGGGCCAGTTCTTGGGTAACTTCGGCGGATTCGGGTGTGTATTTTTTAATTATCTCCGCCGGTACGCCCAGAACAGATTCCTTCAGGCAGGCATCATAGCAAACCAATCCGCCTTTTAAGAGGACTCCTGAATCCTCGGTCATTGAGAATTCAGCAACTGCTCTGCCTGCCGTAGCACTTTCAGCAAAGGCCAGGGTCAGCTGGCGTGCCGCTAATAATTTACTACTATCAATAACCAATGAGGAAGGCATAAGAAAAGTATTTATCTGTCTTAAAATTAGGATAGCAATCGGGTTGTCAAATCGGAAGGGATAAGACTTAACCTGTTCGGGAAAGCTGAAAATATACTGCATCGGCCGTTTGCATAGAATAGGTTGGCCTGTCGCAAATTTTTGCCAGACTCTATAGTAGCCTCCCGGTTTACCTGTCAGTTAAAAATCCGTACCAGTCATTGGTATGAATGTTTAAGCTTATACCTTAAAATTGCCATGAAAAAAATACTGTGTTGTCCTAAAATAGATTGACCATCTACACAAGCAGATGGGACA
>JAIXPV010000609.1 GCA_027486105.1 Runella sp.
CACCGAGTTTGTCAGGCCCGTTGGTGAGCTGTGCTGCAGTTTTAAAACTTCTTCTGGGGAAAGTAAATGCCAGTGTTGTGTCATAATTTAAACGTTTATGAATGCTGGTGGATAAAACATTTTTGTCAACTGTTATGCGCAAAAGCCCAGAAGTTAGGATGTTTTTGGGGTGAAAACGAAAAGGAGCTTTTGGGTAATTTGCTAAATTTACGTCCATAAAATGATTTACAGCCATTTTATGATTCAAATTTTACCGATTTTTTCATCACTAGCTCTTTTTATTCGTTTGCTTAGGATGTCGAAATCATTTAACAAGCGGGGGAGAATATGGTTTTTTTGCCAATGTAAAATTGGCTAGTTGAAGAAGTTTTATGAAGGAATAATATCGTGGTTTTGGATAATTTCAGTCTTCGTAACGACTACGGTACAAATTGCGCATTCCGTAAATGTACCTGATCGCTACCCCAAACTGATAGCTTATGGGGCGTAAGGTAAGCGAAGAAGTGCTTTCAATCAGTCGGTTGATGTATAATTGGGAGTCGGAGCGTAGCGCAGAAGTGCCCGCGTAGTGAACCCGCCCGAAGGCAACGAGCTCGAGGTGAGTCGATACGCGTCCCACAAATTCAAGGCTTGCTTCGGGTTCTAATTTAGATTTACCAGTGGAAAAGGTCTGATTTTCAACCAAAAGTGTATCGGGTGGGTTGCCAGCGCCTGATGAGCGGGTAAGCCCCGTTAATATAAAAGTTTCGGCGTCTTGTCGTTTGCGCGTTGGGGTCCACAAAATTCCCGCACCGACGTAGATGCCAGATTGCTTGAGGACGTTGCCCAACCTAAGAATGCGCCATTTAAAACGTAGCGGAATGCTGTGTTCAAGTTCATTGACCCTGACCGTAAAGCCCCGAAAGGCATTGACCCTCATGATGGTATTGGAGGGATTGCGAATGTATCCTGACTCGATAGTCCACCGTAAATTGTGCGAATAGCCCAAATGTCCGCCCGCGTAGCTATCGGTATAACCCGTACGATAGGCCAACAGCCCAAAAAGAGAATTGGAAAGGGTAGCTCCATTCCATTTTCCACCGCCTTCAATACCGACGTACCAATAACTGTTGGAGCGAACTAAATCGGGTTGGGTAAGCAAAATAGCCATTTTGGGCCGTTTAAAAGGACGATAATATTCTTCAATTTGGGCTTTTGCGTTTAAAAAAAGCCCAACCCAAAATATCCCAAAAATGAGTATCCGTTGTATCATTAAAAAGCTGAATAATTACAGAACGATTTGCGTTTTGAATTGTTCAATAATACGGCGAAGGTAACGACTTCGTTGCAAAGGACTGCCGTTTTATCGTTATTCGCGTTATTATGAAACTTTTATTTCCATTACCTCTCATTGAATCCCCCTTTCGCATTGGCGAACGGGTAAAGATTGATTTGTTTACTTTGTACAAAAAACCTCCCTACGAGACCATCGAAGGGACGATTTATCAAGTACGAGTAGACTTCCCATTACTATCGACGACCAAAAGCGACTTTTCGTTTGAATTCACCGAAATTAAATTTCGTTACGGAATCCAACCTGATACTAAGATGTTCCCCAAAATGAAGGATGTCGAAAATGAACTCTACGATGTACCGGCGGAATACATTACTGAATTAGACTGAACTTACCACCTTTTGAGAACAGGTTGCCCATACTAAAGGCCAGAGACCCCTTGGTAATCTGGAAATTGAAATTAAAAAATGGCTTATTTTAAAGGATTAATCATAGAAAGTTTGACCGCTTTGCGAAAAGAAGCATCAAGTGCTGTTCGTCAACGCGGAAATGATATTTTTAGAAGTGGAGGAGTAAAAATTGCGAGTTTTGACGGAGATTACTATGCCGCTAAGTTTAACGTTGAAAGTCAATCTAGTTCGCAGAAATACGAAGTGGAGTTGTCGAGTATGGATGACATCGATGCCATTGAATGTTATTGTAGTTGTCCTTCTGAGGTATATCCCTGTAAGCACGGCGTAGCGGCGGCCTACGCCCTAGAGAATTTTCTAAGTGAAGGCTCAGAAAAAACCAAGCCGACGATTCACGACCTCAAAAAAATAATTATTGACATCACGGATTCGTCGCGGCAGATTGAGCCCCAAAAGCTCGTGTTTCATAAGCCCACCCTGCACCGAATGTCGGATACAACGGTGGTTTTGCGAAACCTCGACGACCAACAGATTCAGAACAACGTACCGCTTTCTTTTTGGGCAAGTCGCCGGCATTATTTAGAAGTGAAGCCCGTAGAGCAGGGCAAAAGCTATGAACGTTTTGAGCTTTTTGTCCGAAAAAAAGGCGCAAACACGGTGCTTATTACGCGTTTGGAGAAGTTTAAGTACCATTTTTCGTGTACCTGCCAGCAGGAACTCCGTACGCCGCTTTGTGAGCACATGATGGGCGTCTTGGTGTGGCTCAAGCAACAGCGCGGGCTGTACGCGCTCGAACTGCTGAAGAATTGGGAACGTGAAAAAGATGCCTTACTGGCCAAATATGGGTACACATCAGGAGATAACTTGGTCGGGAAATTTGACTTCAAAATCAATCATTACGGCGAATTAGAACTAGTCCTGCTAGACAAGAGCATCCAGCCAATTGCGGGGGTGCAGTGGGGGAATGTCTTTAAAAGTACCCTGCCCATCAAGTCTGCCAGTCCGTTTGTACCTGCCGAAAATGCCAAAGAGAAGCCCGTTTTTGTGTATTTATTGGAACATTTTACGACCAAAGAACTCCCGTTTTTCAGGTTAGAAGTGGGCAAAGGGTTCATGAACCCTAAAACAGGAAAAGTGGTCCATTTTGCCCGCATCAACTGGACCGACAAAGAACGTCCTGCCGCCGATGCTACCGATTTGGAGATTATGAATGCGAGTCGGTTGTTGGGGCAAGAATTTATGCACGAAACCCTGCGCCAGCGTGGGTTTAAGCCCTCAACGTCTTCTTGGAACATCAAATACACCGAAGAAATCATTGATGCCGGCCTCGAAATAACGGGTAAAGTGCTGGAAAAATTGTTCCCGTTGCTGGTCGGTCATGCCGTGCGGGTCAATCAAAAAATTAGTTCCAACAGCACTGGAACGGCCGTCATGGTCAGCGAAACCCCGCTAGACTTGCATTTTCAGCTTTCGCGTACCGATCAAGAAACTATTCTGGAAGCTTTTGTTAAACACAGCAATGAAACTTTGATTCCGTTTCAAGAGCTTACCGATTTGGAAACATACTGGTTGGCACTGCTGCCAGGTGATTTACTTTGTCGTTTTCGTTCGGCGGCGGCGGCCAAAGTGGCCCGTCATTTTTTTGAACTGGGCGGGGCCATTCGCCTGCGCTCCGTGCGCGATGATGCGTTTTTCAACGGCTTTGTGATTCCGTTGGCCGACCAGTTTTCGGTTGAATTTGATAAAAACCAGGCCATTTCGCAGACTGACCTCGAATGGCAGGAGGGAAGGGTTTACCTCAAAGAGGCCGACGATAACCTGTTGATTGTGCCCGTTTTTGTGTACACAACCGAAGACGGAGACGAGATAGAACTACCCCGCGATTTTCGTCAAGCGCGGGTAAATGCCTACAACAATACGGTGCAGATTCAACGTCGTGACCGTGATTCAGAAGAAATCTTTGTGCAGTTTTTGCAAAAGCAACATCCAGCTTTTGAGCACCAAACCGACGAATATTTTTATCTACCTTCCGAGCAGGTGTTGGAAGCGGGCTGGTTGTTTCAGTTTTATGAAGCCCTAAATCAGTACGGCACCAAGCTTTTTGGGTTTAATAACCTCAAAAAATTCCGTTATAACCCCAACAAGGCAACCTTCAAAATCCGTAACTCGTCGGGTATTGACTGGTTTGATTTGCAGGTGGAAGTGTCGTTTGGCGACCAGTCGGTGGCGCTGGCCGATGTACGGAAAGCGATTCTGAAAAAGCAAAATTACGTCGAACTCAAAGATGGCTCGTACGGACTGCTACCTGAGGAATGGGTGGCGCAATATGCTCAGTTGTTTCGGTTTGGAAAAGTCGATGAGAAGAAAGGCGTGTTGCGGCTTTCTAAACAGCATTTTACGATTTTGGAACGCTACAAAGAGTTTATCGAAAATCCAAAATTGCTTGAAGAACTCGACGAGAAGCGCGAAAAGCTGTTGAATTTTACCGAAATTAAAAAAATAAATCTGCCCAAAAACATCACCGCAACCCTACGACCGTACCAAGAAGAAGGCTACAAATGGCTACATTTTTTGGATGAATTTGGCTGGGGCGGTTGTTTAGCCGACGACATGGGGCTGGGTAAAACCCTTCAAATGCTGACGTTTTTGCAGGAACAAAAAAATCGAAATCCCAAAGGCGTACACTTGGTGGTGGTGCCTAAAACACTGATATTCAACTGGCAGGCCGAGGCGGCTAAGTTTTGCCCCGAGCTGACGCTCTACGTTCATACGGGGCCGCAACGTACCAAAAATGCGAAGGTATTTAATCGCTATGACATTATCCTTTCAACGTATGGTTCGGTGCGTTCAGACATTGAATTGTTGAGCAACTTTCGGTTTCATTACGTGGTGTTGGATGAGGCACAGGCCATCAAAAATCCCGATTCGATGATTTCAAAGGCGGTCAAACTTCTCAACGCCCAAAATCGCCTGACCATGACGGGAACACCCGTTGAAAACAATACCTTTGACCTCTATTCACAGTTTGATTTCTTGAATCCAGGCTTTCTGGGGCACGAAGACTTTTTCAGGACCGAATACGCCACCTTGATTGATAAGTACCAGGACAAAACCCGCGCGGCGGAGCTACGCCGTTTGATTTATCCGTTTATGCTTAAACGCACCAAGGAGGAAGTAGCCAAAGACCTGCCCGAAAAGACGGAAACGGTGCTGTATTGCGAGATGGACAAGCGCCAACGTAAAGTCTACAATGCGTTTCGGGATAAATACCGCGACATGATTGCGGGAAAAATGGCGGAAGTGGGGCGAGAACAAGCTTCGTTTTTGATTTTGGAGGGCTTGCTCAAACTCCGTCAAATTTGTGATTCGCCCGCATTGCTTTCCGACGACGAAGATTACGGACAAGATTCGGTTAAACTTGCGGAAATTGTGCGTGAGATTGAAGAAAACGCTTCTCACCACAAGATTGTGATTTTCAGTCAGTTTCTGAAAATGCTTGATTTGATTCGCCAAAAACTCGAACGCGACCGCATTCCGTACGAATACCTCGATGGCAAAACACAGGACCGCGCCGAGCGGGTCAATCGTTTTCAGGGAGACGACGAATGTCGTGTGTTTTTGATGAGCCTCAAAGCGGGTGGGGTAGGACTCAACCTGACCGAAGCCGACTATGTGTACCTCGTAGACCCTTGGTGGAACCCCGCCGTGGAGCAGCAGGCCATCGACCGTGTACACCGCATTGGCCAAACCAAGCGGGTTTTTGCGTACCGAATGATTTGTAAAGATACAGTAGAAGAAAAAATTGTACAGTTGCAAGACC
>JAIXPV010000347.1 GCA_027486105.1 Runella sp.
CCCATTGGACCACCATGAGCGGAAAGTTTAGCTCGGTAGTCATCCAAATGGTGGAGCTAGGCACCGAGCTGCTTGGGTAGCCTACCAACAAAAAAGCGTACATATTGTTGGCCAAGTGAATGCCTAGCGGCAGTTCAAGCGATTTGTCGATGACACCCAACAGCGCAAAAAACAAACCTACGCCGATGTAATAGACCATCGCAAGGCCCAACGAGCCGACGGCCTCAATCTCGTCGTTGAAACTATGGGCAAGGCCAAAAACCGTGGAGGTAATAATGATGCCCGCCCAAAGGTTCCAGGAGCCAATGCCTTGCAAAAGATACCCTCTGAAAAAAAGCTCTTCAAAAGAAGTTTGAAGCGGAAGCAGAACAATGGCGACGACCAACGAGGGAAAAAAATCCTTCATATTGAGCGAAAACCGGTATTTGTCAGGAAACAGCAGGAACGTAGCAGTCTCTACTACCACCGAGCACATCATCCAAAGTCCAGCCGACTTGAGTATACGAGACCAATTGACACTCCCCGCATGCGAAATCATCGTGAGTGGATTGCGTTTATGAAGGTGTTTTACACACAGCCACAGAACCACCATCGAAGCCACAAATCCCAACAACATCAGCGAAGTAGTTAGATAGACGGGCAATGCCTGAGGGTCGTCTTTCCACGTGACCATGGCCCAAGCGCCAGGAATTGAGCCAAGGAGGTTGGCGATAAATACTAAAGTAAACACAGCGACGTACACGCCAAATTCGTTACGCCCCTGCCGAGCGGCATGAATGAAGGAGTTGGGTTGCATAGGGTAAAGGTCTTATTGAAAGACCTAAATAAGCACATTTTCTTAACTATGTTGATACGAGTGAGAGAATTACACCGATTGGAATAAGAAAAATAGCTTGTCGGGTATCGTTTTTAATCAAAGGCCTACTAAGCTACATCAATCGGCAAGGCAACCACAACAAATAGGGTATTTGATCAAAAAAAACCCCCTTTTTGCTTTTACACAAAAAGGGGGTAGTCACTATTTGAAGGTTGATGAAATGTGTTTCAAATTTGAACAAAACAAATAAAGTATGCTTTGTCTTTAATTGAATGTTCAAAGCTAATGCAAAATTTGATGTATCTACAAATAATTTTTAAAAAATATACTTAATTGAATATTTTTCTTGTTAGAGTTACAAATTATCCGCAATTAGTCATGTTTTAGTTAGAATAACTATTGGTTTTAAAAATTAAATGAAAAAATTAAAAATGAGAGAATTTGATGTTTGATTTTTGATTTTGGGGGATTTAAAAAGAAAAATATGGCAAAAATTGAGGGATAGATAGAGTTTTGACCGAAAAATAAACTTAACTGAGCACGATGCTATTTTAGTATAATTCTGAGAAATAGGTAGCTGGGCTCTATGACATCAATACCTTCATCATTGCTTCTGGATAACGTAAGCCAGCTACGGCTTCTTTGGGGCTGATGCGTTCGAGTTCAGCCAACTCTTCTTTGGAAAGCGTAATGGTGAGCGCCCCTAGATTTTCTCTTAGGTAAGAAACCCGTTTGGTACCAGGAATAGGTACAATGTTTTCGTTCTGGGCCAGTACCCACGCTAGTGCTAACTGAGAAGGAGTAATGCCACGCTCTTCGGCCCAGCGTTTGAGTAAATCAACGATAGCGAGGTTTTTGGCAAAATTTTCGCCCATAAATCGTGGCGAATTCCGTCGGAAATCATCGGCGGATAAATCTTCAAATTTTTGAAACTGTCCCGTTAAAAAACCTCGCCCAAGTGGACTATAAGCAACCAAAGTGATGCCTAGTTCCTTACAGGCAGGAATGACGGACTCTTCAATATCGCGGCTCCAAAGAGAGTATTCTGACTGAACGGCCGAGATGGGATGTACCGCATGGGCGCGTTTGATGGTTTGTGCCGACACCTCCGAGAGGCCTAAGTACCGTACTTTTCCCGCTTTTACAAGTTCGCTCATGGCACCCACCGTTTCTTCAATGGGCGTGATTTGGTCCCAACGGTGTAGATAATATACATCAATTGTATCAATACCCAGGCGCTTCAGGCTGGCGTCGCAACTCGCCTGTACGTATTCGGGGCGTCCGCTGAAACCTCGCTTGGCGGGGTCGTTGGGGTCGCGGATGATGCCAAATTTGGTGGCTAGGACTACTTCATCGCGGCGTTGGCGTACCACTTTTCCAACGAGTTCTTCGTTTTTAAATGGCCCATAGGCGTCGGCAGTGTCCAGAAAATTTATACCTTCGTCGAGGGCTGTATGGAGGGTTTTGAGGGATTCGGCATCGTCGGTAGCACCGTAAAACTCAGACATTCCCATGCAGCCTAAGCCGATGGCCGATAGCGAAAGCGTACTGTTTCCTAGAGGGCGTTTTTGCATTGCTTTGCGGGGTTTGTGTGCTATTTAAAACCAATAAAAATGGAAACAAGTTTAAACAATCAAAAAATAAAACACCTCGAAACCCTTCTTCAAAAAGACTTGGGTAGACTGTCAGACGAAGAGATGAAAATCTTGGTTTCTATGAGCATCAGCCGTATTTTGGTAGATAATTCGCTTGATGATACCCGACAAAAAACCACATTTGGCGAACGGATAGCGGATAAAATAGCGGAATTTGGCGGTAGTTGGACATTTATTATTTCGTTTGGGCTGTTTATCGGCGTCTGGATAAGCGTCAATGTGTCGTTGCTGCGCCACTCAGGTTTTGACCCGTACCCGTTTATTCTGCTCAACCTGATCCTATCATGTTTGGCCGCATTGCAGGCTCCAGTCATCATGATGAGTCAAAACCGTCAGGAGCAAAAGGACCGCGCACGCGCCAAAAGTGATTACGAGATTAACCTCCGCGCCGAGTTAGAAATTCGTCTTTTGCACGAGAAGCTAGACTATGTGATTCAGCATTTGACGGCAAAAAAAGAACGCCCACAATAAATTGCATTGGGGCTTTGGGTAAGCGTATTGGTAAAGGTAGCGAGGATTTGTGGGACCCTATGCTTGACAGGGTAGGTTTCTTTGCCCTGTTTGATGTGGCAGAGCAGGGTGCTTTTAAATCATAAGTGTTTGTTTTCGCCACGCTCTATTTGGGCCCTAGCGCGGCTTCTCCAATGCTCAATGTGCCTTGGCTTATAAAGAAAGTAATCTCTGATGCTTAGACACGGGGCCGCTTTTATTCGTTGGAGTGAGTTGTCTGTTTTCCATGGGTTGAAAAAGTAGGAGGGCTGACCTTCCAGCAAACCGCTTGCCAGTGTGGGTATTTATCCAGTAAGTTTCGTCATTGACATTCCGAGCGAAGCAGCCACAGGATGGCATTCATAAACAGGGTCAGACCAAGCCAAAGTTTGCGTTTGAGTGCTATAAAGGTCGATACTGCAGCCCACGGGTAGGCCCGAGGTGGCCGTGCCGTCAGCTTAGAAAACTGTTTGGTCATTTTGTGGTCGTTTGGCAACCACAAAGGTGACATGACTACTAGATTTTTCAATTCCCAAACACGCTATTACAAATTTCCTCCTTAGTGGTGTTCTCCCTACCAATTTCTTTTCTCCCTCTCCATTTGGCTGTTGAAAAACACCTGCAAAGGCAAAAAAAGGGCAGTCTCCAACGTTGGAAACCGCCCAGCAAAAGGTATAGTTAGGGATAGTAATTAGAGATTTAAGCTCCAGCCTTCGCGGTACTCGCGCTTCACAAACTGATTGGCTGGCTCGTAGTTGGTGATTCTCATGTTGGGCGCATCGTAGTACAGTTTCTTACGGCCGTTGTATTTATCCACGGTGCGTTTGGCGGTTGGGTTGTCGCGGAGCATCCAGCTGCGAAGTGCCAAGTTTCCAATCAAAATACTTTCGGTAAACGGTGCGGCGTACTCAAACGGCGAACTCGTCACGCCTTTGCCGTGGCCCGCAATACAAGCGTTGACCCACTGCAAATAGTGGTTTTCGTCGGGAACACGGGCGATGGTTTCGGGAATATTGAGCGTTTCGTTGGCCTTCAGCGGTAACAAACGAGGTTTGGCTCCGTAGCAATCAGCCATCAGTTTTCCCTTAGAACCAATAAACAACACCCCGCCGTCGGAGTTGCCGAAGCTCTCTCCAGGCAACAATTCTTCGGGCAATTCGGGCAAAATACCCCCGTCGTACCAGCTTACTTTGATGTTACCTTTCCCATCCTTGCGGGGATAATCCAAGTGAATCGACGACGAGAACGGCGTCCAGTCGGGGTTATCGTCCTGCGGGCGGAGCGTAAAGGTCCAAGTGCCAGCTACGCTGCACTCAACTGAGGTGGGATAATCAATCGGTAAAATACGGAATACGGGGTCCATGATGTGGCAGGCCATGTCGCCGAGGGCACCCGTACCGTAGGGCCACCAGCCGCGCCAGTTCCACGGCAAATACGCCTCATTGTAAGGCACTTTCTTGGCGGGGCCGAGCCACAAATCATAATCCAGTTCTTTCGGAATCTCAAAGGTTTTATCGGTCGGTACGGCTTGCGGCCACACGGGGCGGTTGGTCCAGGTCAATACTTTGTGTACATCGCCAATGATGCCCGAATCGTAGATTTCTTTCATGCGGCGCACGCCGTGGCCCGAGCCGCCTTGGTTGCCCATTTGGGTCACAACCTTGTATTTTTTGGCGGCCTGCCCCAAAATCCGCGCTTCGTAGATGTCGTGCGTGAGGGGCTTTTGCGTGTATACGTGTTTGCCCAACTGCATTGCGGCGAGGGTGGCTACGGCGTGGGTGTTATCGGGTGTAGAGATAGAACAAGCGTCGATGTTTTTGTTTTCTTTGGCCAACATTTC
>JAIXPV010000004.1 GCA_027486105.1 Runella sp.
GTATATTCTGATTTTGGCAATATAAACTGCGTCAGTACGCCCATTCCGGGGCCAATTTCCAGAACAGTGTCGTACTTTCCGTGTCCTGACAACAAATCAGCGATGCGTTTGGAGGCGTCTAGGTCACGCAAAAAATGTTGTCCTAAGTGTTTTTTGGGTCTTACTTTCATGCTTTCGGGGGCAAGCCATTGGCTTGTTTAAGCGATTATGGCACGAAAGTACGTTAGTTTTGGCTAAATTGAATCACTCAAAGTCGCAAACTATTGAGGCCCGTGCTGCCCTTGTCTTGCCTGCTGGTTAAATCTGGCAATGAACTGGTATAATTTCAAGAAATGATTGATTTTATTCATAAACGACCCTGCCTGAGCACAACCAACGTTAGAATTTAATAATTTGCTGCCTTAATGTTGTATGATGAAAAATAGTGGCCGAGAAGCGGCAATCAAAAATCACCCATTGTAAATCAAAAATCGGAACGCATTGTGGAAACCCCAATCATTGTTGAATCGAACTCTTTTCTTGAACAACTGAACCTTTTTGGATTGACCGTCACGCCTGGCGGGACCATCCGCTACGCCAATGCGTACACCCTCCGGATGCTGGGGTGGGGTGTGGAAGACCTGCAACGGTTCAATTTTTTTGAAGATTTGTTGGCTACTGAGCAAAGGGATGAAATACAGGCTTTTTTAAACGAATCGCTCGAACGCGGGCAATTGGCCGAGTTTCGGGAAATTCCGCTGGTGGCCAAAAATAAAAATCTGAGGCGTGTTCAGGTCAATTCGTTGATTATCAATAAAAAATCAGGAGATGTTGTCGACTTTACGCTGATTGGGGAAGACGTAACCAACAAGCTGCGCGTCACGAATGCACTCAATAAATCCAACGCGCAGTTGCAGGATTTAATTGACAACACCAGCGATTTGATTCAACTGGTATCGCTTGATGGGCGGTTTTTGTTTGTGAATCGGGCCTGGCGCGAGCGACTGGGGTATGAGCTAGACGAGCTTGTGTCGCTTTCGCTCAAAGACGTGCTCTGGCCGGATGCCGCAGATGCAACCCTGCAACTGCTGAAACGGGTAGAAGAAGGGGAGAAAGTGCCCGATTTTGAGACCATTTTCTGGAGCAAACAACGCAAAAAGATTTACCTCACGGGGAGCGTAACTTGCCGCTACGAAAACGATAAACCAACGGCTTTTCGTTGTATTCTCCACGATGCCACGAGCCGGGTACGGGCCGAGCGTTCGCAGAGTTTGTACTACAGTATTGCCAACTGGATGATAAAAACGCAGGATTTGGATGAGTTTTACACCCGAGTCCACGAAGAGTTAGGGAAGGTAATCGACGCCCGTAACTTCTTCATTGCGCTCTACGATCCTACCAAAAGCTTTATGTATTTTCCGTATTATGTGGATGAATATTTCAAAGGAAATGTTCGATTTACCAAACGTAAAATTGGGAATGGTCTCACCGAATACGCAATTCGAGCCAATAAACCCTTGTTTTTGTACGAAAAAGACATTGAAGAACTGGCCGAAAAACAAGGCCTTTATATGTACGGCAAAATCCCCAAAGTGTTGCTGTGCGTCCCTTTGCGCATCGGCGACCGGGTCACGGGAATCATTGGCGTAAAATCATACTCAAACCCCAATCAATACCGACCCCGAAACCTCGAAATGTTGGAGTTTATCTCGGGGCAGGTGGCGTTGGCGATTGCCAGAAAGCAAAACGAAGCGGATTTGAACCGTCAAACGGCGCGGCTGAACGCCATTTTTGACAGTAGTGCCTACCTGATTTGGTCGGTAAACAAAGCCTTGCAACTGACGTCATTCAATAAAAATTATTCGTCGTTTTTGCAACAGCACCTCCGTACTACGCCCGCCATCAACACCACCACTGAGCGCTTGGGCTGGCAATTGATGACCACCGAAAATCGCCGGCAAATGGAAGAACGCTATAGGCAGGCGTTTAAGGGGCATCCGCAAGGATTTGAAATGAAAATTGAAACCCGTAACGGGGAAGGGGATATGTGGCTGGAATTCAGCTTGAACCCGATTCAGCCCAAAGAAGGTGTGATTGAAGAAGTATCGGGCGTGGCGCGCGACATTACCCCGCGTAAATTGGCCGAACTTTCGATGCAGCAAAGCGAAGAGAAGTTTCGGGGTATTTTCGTTAATCTTCAGGATATATACGTGCGTACCGACCGCAGCGGCAAAATTACGATGATTAGTCCCTCCGTACTCAAACGCACGGGGTATACCATTGACGAGGCAATGGGGACCAATATTAGCGATTATTTTGTAGATCAAGGCCGCATACATGCGGCGCTTGTGCGACTTCGGAGGGATAAAAGCCTCCGCAATTTTGAGGCTGAACTGCGCATCAAAGACGGTACCGTACGGCAGTTTATGTTTAATATGCTCCTACTACGTGATGAAGATGGAGCGCCTATTGTGGCGGCCTTGGCGCGCGACATCACCGAGCTAAAACGTAATCAGGAGGAACTCGTCAAAGCCAAAGAAGAGGCCGAGCGCTCCTTGAAAGTGAAGGAACGGTTTTTGGCCAACATGAGTCACGAAATCAGAACGCCAATGAATGGTATCATCGGGATGATTGATTTGCTGAACGAAACCCCGCTGAATCCCGAACAAAAAGATTATATCCTGACCATGCGCCGGTCGTCAGGTACGTTGCTCAATATTTTGAACGATATTCTGGATTTGTCGAAAATCGAAGCGGGCAAAATGGCACTCAATGAAGCCCCCGTGGCGTTGGAAGAAATATTTGAAAAACTGACGGCGTTGTTTGCCCAAACCGCCCGCAATAAAAACAATACGCTCAGCTATCATTTTGCCGAAAACCTGCCGCAGTTTATCATTGCCGACCAAACGCGTTTGCTGCAAATTCTTTCTAATTTGACCTCAAATGCCATTAAATTTACGGAAAACGGCGCGGTAAAACTCAAGGTGTCGTCGGTCTGGACGAAAGGTAAATTCCATAAAATCAAGGTTGAAGTGCAAGATTCGGGCATTGGGATTTCTACTGAGAACTTAAATCTACTGTTTAATGCCTTCAGTCAGGTAGATACTTCCTCGCGCAAGACCTTTGGCGGAACGGGACTGGGGTTGGCCATTTCAAAGGAGCTTTGTCGCCTGATGAAGGGCGAAATCGGGGTAGAGTCAAACGTGGACCGGGGCAGTACGTTTTGGTTTACGTTTGAAACCAAAGAAACGATGATTAGCCCCACGCAGCAAAAGTCCGACATTCAGGAAATTAGATTTGAGAATTTCTTCAGCGATTTTCACCCCCGTCTTTTGTTGGTGGATGATAACTTCGTGAACCGAAAAGTAGCGAGTGAAATCCTCAAGAAGTCGGGTTGTGTGGTCGATACCGCCGAAAGCGGCAAGCAAGCCATTCAGCTAGTGGATGATAATTTTGCCTCGGCCGGGCCGTATTATAACGCTATATTCATGGACATTCAGATGCCCGACATGGACGGCATCGAAACCACCCAGCGCCTGCGTGAGCTGTTTGGCACCAAGCTTCCTACGGTCGTGGCCATGACGGCCTATTCGATGAAGGAAGACCGTGAGCGCTTTCTGAGTCAGGGCATGGACGACTACGTACCCAAACCGATTCGGGCGCAGGTATTGATTCAAAAAGTGAAGGAAATCATCAATGCGGGCAAAGCGTTTCAAGAAGGCGTTGTTTTACAGAAAAAACAAAAAGAGATTGCGCAAGAGCTGCAATTGCCGATCGTTGATTTAGAGATTGTCGGGCAATTGCGCCAACTGGGCGGCATGGAGTTGGTCAGCTCTATTTTTGAAGATTTTGTTGCCGAGGCTACCGAGTTGGTCAATGAAGCCGTGGCAGGATTTGCAGACCACGACATTGCCACCGTAAAAAGTAACCTGCACACGCTCAAAGGAAGCGCGGGCACCATCGGGGTAGCGCGCATAGCCGAAATTGCCCGCATTGGTGAAGGAAAATTAAAAACCAACGATACAAGTACGCTAGCCGAAGATTTACCAAAATTAGAGCATGAATTCAAGGTGTTTTTGAAGGAATACCAAACCATTCTGGAGGAGTTTACACA
>JAIXPV010000154.1 GCA_027486105.1 Runella sp.
AATATCCATCGGCTGAGGCCCGAACGAAAGACTATCTATAATCGTAACGCCGTTGGTATCCACCAACGCCACCCGCTCCCCATCTGCCGACAGCGAAAAACTAGTGTGGTTTGCCCCCCTTGATACTGTACTGCTAGCCCAAATTATCAAATAGCCATTTGCAGGCACTATTACTTGTCCAGGCGTGGTTGAAAAACGAAATTTCTTCCAATTAGAATACGTATCTGTCATGTAATAACCCGCCAAATCAACGGGGGTACCGCTTGAATTATACAACTCAATCCAATCTGAATATTCGCCAGCATTATCAGTGATCGTATTCTGATTGGAGGCCATCACTTCGTTGATTCTCACCTGTGCGCACAGGCTGGTAACATGCAGAAAAAAAAGTAACCCAAATAAAATGTGTTTCATAACAAATTTATTCTCAATCTGATTTATAAAAAAAATGGTGTAAGCCTTTGATTTACGCCACCCACCCATAAGTCATTTTGTCAATAATCATTGGATTATTGACAAAGCTATTTTGAGCACGTAGTAAATAGACTTTCGTATTCAGTATTTAATTATAAGAGGTCATTCGTATGGACATAATCCAAAATACTTCAATCTCAATGCTAATTAAAGGGTGGCAATAAACTCTTTTTTAGATACCGTAGTCAATAGATTATGAATAATCAAAAAAGCTTCTAAATATGCTTAAACAATTAGAGAAAAATATACCTTTCAATGCAAATAATATACCTTTTTTAATCCACAACTACAAAATAGCACCGTAAACCAAATACATAATTATCCCATTTATTTTAATTTACCTCAAAAAGTTATCAAACGGTCTTTCTTTTTAGAAAATATTAAAAACGTATCAAAGTTTTAAATATATCTCGTCTCCATTTATCAAGCTATTTTTTGGAGATATACTCTAATTTTACCAAAAGGGGCTGGTTTTAAATGTAAAAAAATCAACTAATGTATCATTAGTCAATTAGCAGCTATCTGTATTGAAATACAAAAAAAAATTAGTTATCCGAAGAGGAGGCTTGAGCATTAAATTGCGATTAGAAAAAAATGGTAAAATATTTTTTCTAATCGCAAGAAAAAAATAAAATGTAGGTATCTGCCTTTTAACGACCCTGAGAAAAGTTTTAATCAAGAAGATTTTATGCTAATAAAAATGTTTTTTTCAAGCAGTTTAAGTATTAAAACAAACTGGGCCAATCGTCTCTACGGGCAACCCTTGATTTGGGCTTGAAACACCGCCCCCTGGCTCGTGTTGAAGCCTGGGTTGAGTTCAATAAAACGTTTGGCCTCATACTGCACTTTCGAACTACTTCCCACGCTCGTCGTCGAAAACAACACCCCTTCACTCACCGCGCTAACGCCCGCTACACTAGTCCCGCTCAACACCCGTTTGCTCTCCACATAAATGTCATCCAAGCCCAACTCGTCGCGACTCCCACTTGTACCAGCCTTACGATAATAACGCCATAATAATTGGATATAAGGCTGATTCAACAACGACAAAGGCAATTTTACTTCAAACACTGCACTGTCACCCACCACTCCTCGATTGTATTCTATTACCTGATTATTTTCATTTAATAAATCAGTAAAATTCATTTGGTCACCAATACGATACTGCAACCGAAGCGCATATTCTCTCGTCCCTAGGGCCCTAGTTCGCCCCTTCCACTTTACAGTTACTTCATCTTTATTTTGCGTATTTAGAGCCAAAATAGCTCCTCCAAGTTTTGTACTAGGGTAAAAAGTTCCGCTTCCAGTGTTTACAAAAGAAACACCTTTGGTACCAAAGCCACTGATTCGGGTTGCACTGATCAAATTGTAGGGACCATTCGTAAAACCTGCAATGGCCGAATTAACTCCTGGGTCACTATCCGCCATATACACAAATTTCATGTTGTTAGGCGTAGTACCAGCCGCCGATGCAGAGTCCCATGCTATGAAGCTATACCCGCAGGCTTCCACTAATGCGGCCGTGGGCACTGGATTGTCAGACAGTATCGCCGACTCAAAAACCGCTGTATAACTTCGAGCAGAAGTAGCAGTAATTGTCTGTACGCTGTCGGTCAGTATCGTCGAATTATACAACCAATGTTTAAACTTATATCCGGGTTTAGGCCGCGCCCGTATCACCACAGGAATAGAGTTATCAGATTTATAAAAGTATTTACCAGTCCAAGGGTAAGGCGAAGCGCTCACTCCAGGTGTACTGGGCAAAATATCGATTGTGTTGACCCGCACGTAACCATGGTCTGGGTTGGAGACATTGACTGTCAAATCGTATTGACCATTGAGACTAAAACGAGTTTGAATATGTCCACGAACGATGGGAGGACGCAGCGTGGCAAACGTAGTCATCAGGTTTACAAAACCCTGCCAATTCGCATACGTTGAAGGACGCTGCCAACGGGTGATATTCCCCCTTATTTCTGCATCAATAACATTTTTTTTGGCGTTGATAATCTCCAATAAACGAGCGGGTTGAAAATGGGTATTAATCAAATCGGCGTAACGGGTAATGAACTGGTTTTTGAACTCAGTGTTCTCAATGAGGTATTTATAGGGATAATCGGCAGTATTAGGATTATCAAATTTGGTAAAATAGTTTTCATTGTATTCTTCAAAACTCAAATCGGTGTCGTACAAAGCCCAACGCCAACGGCCGTCTTTCCCTTTAGGTTTGGTAGATGAGTAAGGTGTTTTGTATCTCCAATACGTAATATTCCCAATGGGCCAATCCCAATTAGCAGCATAAAGCTCCATCGCTGTATAATCTATAAAACTCTCAATATCAATACGTTTTTTTATATAATTATAGTTCGCGGTGTTAGACATGGCATTATTTTTCATGAAATTGAGCGTTATTCCCCAGTGCCCCGAATCATCTTCAATTTCGGGCACATTGTTGTCATTAAAACCCGAATAATACTCTATCGAATCCGCATTAATCTTGAAGTGATTGGCATAATGGTACTCATCAAGGCGCTCTGTAATGTGGTGTATCCCCCAATATTCACCGTTAATAAACATTACTGAAGGGCGTGATTCTTGTGTTTCGAAATTCAGCCCTTGAGCCATCTGTGAGATAGAAGCATCTTTAAACAGCGTTCTTTCATAGTCATTTCCTGATGTTTTCATCATGAAACGCTTAAAATTGGTAAAAGGAAGCGTAGGAATAAGTGGATAATTATACTCGCTGTTGCCGTAGGCACCGCTAGCATATAAACGTAGACTTTTTTTATCAAGATCTCTCGAACCTGACCCGTGTATACGTAGCCCCACATTCTGACTAAAGTTTACACCGTTTGTATCTAATATTTCAAAATTGACGGGAATTTCAGTAGAGCGATTATAATTCTTTTCAGTACCCGAGATATTGGTTCCATTTCTATAATCCACAAAATCTTTTCCAGCTACATAAATTCCGTCGGTATAATCAAAAAGACGGCTGGGGGTAGTTTGGATAGATATAATTGGCACCGTGTATTTTGATAGTCCAGAGGGCGTAAAAAAGTAAATTTTGGAGATGATTTCACTCGGCAATTTCCCAGGCACATATACTCTGGCACGTACCGTTGTTCCTTTATAGACCGAGTCGGCCGGCGGTGGAGTATAGCTATATTTTATCGTGGTCGAAATATTGGATACGACATTGGGCTGTACGGGCGAATTTCGGTTAACAATACTAATAGGAGTCCCATTATACTGATATGACCGGTAAGTGTTTGTGTAAGTAGGCCCAGCCGTTTGCCCTACCAATTCGGGATACTGGTTCTTGTAATAATAATTGGTTCCCGCCACATTTCCGCTACTCGGATCAGAGCCATCGGTGGTATAATAGATAGTCCCTCCAGGCTCTGTGCTACTGATAGTCAACGAAAAAGCACTTTGATAAAAACCGCTTGCTGCCGAAAACACTGGCGATGCTGCCAAACCGTTATATGCATTAGCCGTAAGATTGACAGCACCAGGAGACGCTGGTGAAAAATACTTAAAGGTAGTCGCTCCGTTGGGTTCTCTCCCGTAAGATACATCCCTCCACTGCGGTCCAAACGACAGGCTGTCGACAATCGTTGACCCATCGGGTAAAACCAATGCCAATGCCTCGCCATCTGCAGATAGTGAAAAACTAGTATGCTTTGGCCCACGTGTCACCTCACCACTAGCCCAAATAATTAAATAGCCGTTGGCTGGCACTACCACCTGTCCCATTGTGGTTGTAAATTGAAACTTGGTTTTATTGGAAAAATTATCGGTGATGTAATACCCTGCTAAATCAATTGAGGATGCCGTAGGATTGTAGAGTTCCAACCAATCGGAGTACCCGCCAGCATTATCGGTGATAGTGGTGGCATTTGATGCCATCAATTCATTTATTTTGACTTGTGCAGATAAGAAAATTGAATAGCACAAACAAAGCGAAAGAATTGCAATTTTTTTCATAGGGCTTAATACTGTGTAGAGGTTACTTGCCATTTATTATTATTTAAACTATAAATCAAAATAGACAATGAAATAGCGCTAGGGAGATTAAAATAGGGTATCTTACGTAGGCTCTAAAAGCTTAGAAACTTTATTATTAAAAATAAGAACCAACAATTTCAACATTTAATGAGCATACGTAATAGCAGCCCTGCGTTTTATAAACACCCTTTTTACTTTCAAGGACTGTCGTGACTTTATTGTTGGCGCTTATTCTTTAAAATTTATACCTAAACGATTTTTAGTATATCTACCTGATAATAAGACTATAGCATTTGTCATTATGCGAGCATTACAATGATATAAGTTTATCATAAGACTAAGCCCCAAAAACCTAAGAATATAACTGAAAAGTTATCAAACGGTCGATTATTATTTAAATCCCCTTAAAAATAGGCACAGTATACATTAAACCTTTAAGGCAGTATATCCCATATTCATCATTTTGATTCTATTTTACAAAAGAGCACTTCTTAGGATATTAGGTATATTTTTTCAATATTTATTGGACGTTTTTTAACTGGTGCGCTGCAGGTATCAGTAGTTATTATTTATCATACAAACCAACATCAGAAACATTCAGATATTAATGTAAGGCATTCGTTGACTCAAAATCAGAATTCAGGTGCATTGATTTGGTATTCATAACTTCATAATTTATTTTTATGAGCAATGAACCTCCCCCACTCCGCCCGGCTTACGACCCGCCAAAAATGGCAACTCGCATTGAGTATCTCCATCATTTATATGCCGCTTCGGGGGTATATAAGTATTTATGATTTCGAGGAAATTTCGCTGGCCCCAAGACTTCCGTTATGGGCGATGGAAATTACGGTCATTGTGCTCTTTTTCTTTGTTTGGATAACCATGATAGAATGGATTCAACAACAACTATTTGGGTGGTTTGGTACTGACTTTTTGATGGAGTTTAAAATTCCCGCCCAGTTGGCTATGTTTGTCATTGCTTGCGCCATGGCTGTTGTCTATAATACGGGTTTCCGTACATTATGGAATACTTCCGAAAGTACCCTAGAAACGCAGTTTGGACTCACCCAAAATCAATCCTCTCAAAGCACAATAGCGCACCAATAAAAAAAAAAAAAAAAAAAGAAGTCGAATA
>JAIXPV010000052.1 GCA_027486105.1 Runella sp.
GTTTCTACGTTTCCCAAACCAACAGTTTCACCTGCGAAAGCCTCCGGAGTCAATTGGTGGTCACGGTCAATCCAACCCCAGGGAAGCCAAGTGCAAGCACTCCAATCTTTTATTGCAATACTGCCAATTCACAACCCTTGTCGGCCAATGGCGAGAATTTGAGATGGTACAATGAACCCACTGGCGGTATAGGGTCAGGACTTGCTCCTACGCCTTCAACAAGTAACGTAGGAACTGCAAGTTTTTATGTAACACAAACTAACCAGTTTAATTGCGAAAGCCCGCGCACTCAGATACAGGTCACCACCAAGCCACTACCCCCTTTCCCCAATGTACCAAAACAGGAATACCTGCTGTGCCAATTTGACCCGTCGGTCCAATTAGACGCTAAATTAGAAGGTACTGGACAAAGTTTGGTTTGGATTTTACCAAACAGCAACGAAACGGGCAATGCGCCTGTGATTACGACCGATGCAGGATTTACTGGCACCTTTGCCGTATTGCAGGTGCTAGACGGCTGCCGAGGCGGCCGTACCGAAATCAAAGTCAACGTTCGTACCACTCCTTTGCCAACAGTAAGTACCGTTCCAGTGGTAAGTTGCCAAAATTCTACGCCTCAGCCACTTCAGGCAACGGGAGAAAGATTAAAATGGTACAATACCAACAAAACAGGTGGTAACCCACAAGATACCCCTAACATCCCTCCCACCCAAACGCCAGGCACTTACCAATTTTATGTAACTCAAACTAGCTCAAATGGTTGCGAAAGCCCAAGGGCAGAAATTACCGTGGTGATTCAACCGCTTCCTAGTGCTACCCTTACTGGAGGTGGCTCTATTACGCAGGGAGAACCTAGCAATTTAACCATTGCCTTTACGGGACAAGGACCTTGGACTTATACGCTTTCCAACGGCTCAACATTCACTACCCCCCAGAATCCCGTAACGATTCAAGTTTATCCCCTTGAATCAACCATTTATAACGTTACCAAAATTACCAACAATTGTGGGGAAGGAACCCCTGCGGGAAGTGCTTCTGTACAAGTAAAAATTGCCACCATTGATGTTGGAAATCCAAGTGCTACCACCATTTGCGCTAGCCAAACATTCACGATTCCTTACTTTTCATCCGACTTTTTCCCATCTAGTACCCAATTTAGGGTACAGATTTCCAAAACCATGGATGATGCTAGTTTCCAAACCATTCCGACGGAAGGAAACAACAGTCCCGTTAGAGCTACCATACCCAACGCTACTTCTGCAGGTACCTACTATGTGCGGATAGTGGGTCTAGCTTCGGTGGCAGGCAATAATTTTACGATAAAAGGAAAACTAAGCCCTGTTCAAATCAATATAAGGGAATTGCCAACCGCTACCATTTCAGGGCCTACCAGAATCTACGAAAATGAGAGTGCTAAACTAGCCATTGCATTTACGGGCGAAACCCCTTGGAATATTACCTATCGAGATAGTCTTTCCACAAAAGACACTACCTTCTCGACCTCCACTACGCCCTATGAATTTACCGTCAGACCTGGCAAAACCAATACTTACCGCGTGGTCTCTATCAGGAATGGCTGTGGTAACGGGCCCGCAACCTCTCGGTTTGTGCTCATCGTAGACCCCGTATTGGGCGTGGAGCCTGCCCTCAACAGTGAATGGATTAGGGTGTATCCTGTGCCAGTTCAGGCTCGCTGTACCATCGAAATCGACGGAACCACGGGCAAGACGGTTTCAATGACTATAACTGATGGTTTGGGAAGAATTATATTACGCCAACAAACCACGTCAAACAAAGACGAGTTGGATTTCAGCCATCTGGCCCCCGGAATGTACTTCCTAAATGCGGAGCGTGATGGCCAGATTGCCCGACGAAAAATCTTAAAAGTACAGTAGAAATAACGCGTCAACGTTTTTGATTAGTAATACACAAAACGACGACATTCCCTGAATATGAAAATACATATTGCTTTCCAAACCGGCTGCCTACTTCTGGCGGCCGGTTTGATTTTTTCGCTCAATGCCCAAAACCCAGGCATGACCCAACTCGCCACCGACGGAAACGCCCCCTTTCAGTTATCGGGCGACTGGAAAGCGGCGGGGTCGGTGACCTTGCATCCAGAAAAAGTGTCGTTTGTTAAAACTACTCCCTCTACCGACAAAAACACCAGCCTTCTTGTGGGCAAGACGGGAGCGAAGGCGGCCGTTGCCCTAGGTGTGGGTGATATTGTACTAAAGATGGAGTTCATGGTGGCACCTGGCACCAATGCAGCCCTAACTCTTCCTGGAGGCTACGCCATACGGCTCAACGACAGTTGGAAAAGCCCCCGATTGGACGCCAACGTCAGTGCAGGTATTGGGGCCTTGGCTCCCCTGCAAAATGCCGCCAAAGCCCCGGGCCTTTGGCAGAGCATGACAGTCCAATTTAAGAGAGCAGGTCAAACCACCGCCGCGCAAATTGAAAAACTGGTCCTTAATGGCGTAACCGTTCAGGAGAATGCATTTCTTAGCACTCCCCCAACGGCCGAAACTGCCCTATCGCTAGAAGTAGTATCGGGCATGGCCGCTTTCAAAAACGTCTTTTATCAATTGCTCAATGATACACGCCCAGTAGCGTTACGCAACCTGTCTTACATGTTGTACAAAGCGGGTAATGATAAACCCAAAGAACTTCTGGCCGAAAACCTTCTCAAAAAAGACACAACGTCTATTCTGACTCGCGAGTGGGGAATGGGAAACAACAGTTATTATTTACTCTACGACGGCCAACTGGACGTGGCACAGGAAGCTGATTATACCTTCCAACTGGCCTATATGTCAAACGCTGCCCTTGAGATTGACGGCAAAACGGTCTTGCCTTACCAATGGAATGACTTCCTGCAAAATTACGTACCCGTTACGGTTCATTTAACCAAAGGTTTGCATCCTTTCCGTCTTCACCATCACAAGTTTACGTGGCGTCGGCCTGGTTTGGGAATGTTTGTAGCTACGCAAGGAGTACGTCAGTATCCTTTGCACGTGACGTCATCTTTACCCGAACCCACGCCCATTCCTACCATTGAAGTAACCGCCAATGGCAAAGCTGAATTGGTGCGCTCGTTCATTCAGCGCGAAGGCGAAAAGGGCAAGCGTACCCATTGCCTTTCAGTCGGTACGCCTGAGGGCATTCATTACAGTTTAGACCTCAATCGTGGCTCTGTTCTTCAATTTTGGAAGGGTGGATTTGCCAACGTAACCGAGATGTGGTATGAGCGCGGCGAACCGCAGATTTTGCATCCGATGGGCGCGGCCCTCGTCACCGCTGGTCAAACCGACTTTGCCGTGTTGACCGACCTCAACACTGCATGGCCTGATTCATCGGCTGATTTATCCTTTAAGGGCTATCGCCTAAACCCCACAGGCATCCCCACCCTGACTTACCGTACTGGTAACGGCGACATCACCGACGAAATATCCCCCGAAAACGGCGGACTTACGCGTACCATCACTGGCAATCTGCCGAATACTTACGTTCGGTTAGTAGCGGGCAAGAGCATTTCATTGTTAGAAAAAGGCTTGTATGAAATTGACGGTCAAAGGTATTATGTGCGCATTGACCCTAAAAGTAAGCCCGTAGTCCGTAGTGTTAAAGGACAACAAGAACTGCTGTTGCCGCTTAATGGCTCATTGCATTATTCTTTGATTTGGTAAGTTTTCCTGACGCAATAAACCATTTTGCACGAAATTTGCGTTGTAAATTCAAAACATACTTTAAAACAAAAACAGTTATACCAATGCAACGCTTCATCTCTGCTTTAGCAATAGCCCTCCTGATGCTGTCAGGCATTGCCGCTACAACCCCAAAGGTCACAACAGCTCCTGCCGCTTCTGGTATTCAGTTTGTTGAGTTACCTTGGGCAAAAGCACTTGAAAAAGCCAAAAAAGAGAAAAAATTAATCTTTTTTGATGCTTATACCAGTTGGTGCGGCCCTTGTAAAATGCTCCAGAAAAACGTCTTTACCCGCAGCGACGTAGGCGAATACTTCAATGCTAATTTTATCAATATCAAAAAAGACATGGAAGAGGGTGAAGGTCCTCGATTGGCCACAATGTACCCCATTGAAGGTTATCCTTCGTTGTTTTTTATCAATGGAAACGGCAAAGTCGTTACCATGCATTTGGGCGCTCTGGACGGGCCAGAGCTCATTAAGTTTGCCAAAATGGTGACAAGCAAAAAATAATTTCCTGCAACATTCTGTGCGTTCTTCCCCTTTGGCCTCAACCAAAGGGGTTTTATTTTGTTTAATGGTAAACCAAAAAACACGTGAATCTTCAACATTTACTTCCGCTCTCTTCTCAAGAACTCTACGATTGGGCCTTGGAAAAAGACCAACAGGATACCTTAGGCAGCTTTCGCGAGCGGTTTTACCATCCGCAACACAACGGAAAATCGTTGATTTATCTGTGTGGCAACTCCTTGGGGCTACAGCCCAAGTCTGCTCGGGAAGCCATTGACCGCGAACTTAATACATGGCAAAACTACGGCGTGGAAGGATGGTTTGAAGGGGAAGAATCGTGGCTAGGCTACCACCGCTATTGTCAACAATCGTTGGCCAAAATAGTAGGGGCACTTCCCGAAGAGGTTTGCCCAATGAATCACTTGACCGTCAACTTGCATTTGATGTGGGCGTCATTTTATCAACCTACGGCGCAGCGCCATAAAGTCTTGACGGTAGTAGGTGACTTTCCTTCCGACCAGTATGCCATTGAAACTCATCTAAAATTTAGAGGCTATGACCCCGCCACCGCCCTGATTGAGGTAGCGCCGCGAGAAGGAGAATACACGGTTCGTACCGAAGATTTGTTGGACGCTATCCGCCAAAATGCCAACGAGCTGGCATTGGTTTGCATGAGTGGCTTGCATTATTATACAGGGCAGGTCTATGACATGGAGGCCATTACCGCTTTGGCGCACCAATACGGCATTCTGGTGGGTTTTGACTTGGCACACGCTGCTGGAAATATCCCGCTCCGACTACACGACTGGGGGGTAGACTTTGCGGTATGGTGTTCGTACAAATACCTCAATTCAGGCCCAGGAGGAGTATCGGGCATATTTGTTCACGAAAAGCACCACGATACTACTGTGCAACGACTGGCAGGTTGGTGGGGCTACGATGAAGCCCGACGATTTGAAATGACCAAAGGTTTTGTACCTATGCAAGGCGCCGCAGGTTGGCAATTAAGCACACCCAACATTATGGCGCTGGGGGTTCATCGCGCGTCGTTGGCAGTCTTTGAAGAAGCAGGTATTGAAAATTTAAGAACAAAAAGTGTGATGCTTACGGGCTTTTTAGAAGTCCTCATTCAACGCATCAATCAAAAAGCAGAAACGAAAAAAATCCGCCTAATGACGCCCTCCGAGCCCGCCCAACGCGGCTGTCAGCTTTCGTTATTGATTGACAATGAAGGTAAAAAAGTATTTGATTACTTAACCGCGCAGGGAATCATTGGGGATTGGCGCGAGCCCAACTGCATCCGTCTTAGCCCAATTCCTTTATATAATCGTTTTGAAGACGTATGGAAAGTTGGCGAGGCACTGGAAAATTATTGGAAGTTTTAAACCTATTTCCCCAAAAAAAGCTTTGAAGGGTAAACTTATCTTTCAAAGCTTTTTTTGAAGATACATTTATTCTCACTCTTCGCTTCTGGCTCCTGAGTGCTTACTTTATGTCTGCCAGTTTGTCTAAGTCAATGTCATCCAAAACAGACTTGATTTTGTCCATAGCAACATCGCGGCCTTCTACCTGAACAATGTACCGATTGGCAACAATGACCGATATTTCACCATTTTTAGATTGTGTATTATATTTCTCAAACGCTTTGTGGCCTTTGTATTCGGTGGTTTTTTCGTAGCCCGTTTCGGTTTCTTTATCAATCGACGCCATCGACCACGCCGCCATGCCCATCAGGGCTACGCCCATTCCCGCCACGTCGGTGATATTTACGTCAATATCCTGTCCGTTGTCATCGCGGTAAGAAGCTTTGGCGGTCGAAACCCCAAAACCCATCGCGGCGCTTTTTTCGCTCGATGCCTCCTTACGTTTGAGGCCATCGGCATCAGCTGGTAGCAACTCCTTCAACAATTTAGGGTCAACTGTTTCTTTGGGGCCTTCTTTCGACATTCTTTCGGCTTCTTCGCCTAGTTTTTGAAGGGCCTCTAGACCATTTTTAGGTTCTTCTTTCGCCTCTTCTTCGGCATCTTTACTGGCACAATTCCAAGTGAGAACCGCCAAAAACAGGAAAATCGCAAGGAGTTTAATCGTTTTCATTTGCTACTATTTTAGGTTTATGAATAAAAAAAGGGGAACACATGCTCCCCCGAAATTACATTTTTTATACATTACTTTACGCTCAACAAGTTAAATTTATTGAGCGGTTATGATTTAGCCACTTGCGACTCAGCGCGGTTTGCCTCTTCGGCGGCGCTGTCGGTAAAAGTTACCTGCTTTTTATCTTTGTTTCTAAAAGCGTAGATTAAAAATACAACGCCTAAGAGTACAACCGGAATACTCAAAATCTGTCCCATGTTGTAGGCGAGTTCGTTTTCAAAAGCCACTTGATTTTCTTTGAAAAATTCAATCACGAAACGCAGCCCAAACACCCAAATCAAGAAGATTCCGACCAACATTCCTTGGGGCGTCTGCGATTTGCGTTGGCTCCACAAGCGAAATAATATAAAACAAAGCACCAAGCAAGCAATGGCTTCATACAGCTGCGCTGGATGACGCGGGTACTGGGTAAATTCATAGTTGCGGGTAAACACAAATGCCCACGGAACGTCTGTTACTTTGCCTACAATCTCCGAATTCATCAGATTGCCGAGGCGGATAAAACAACCCGCCAGAGCCACCACAATCACGATGCGGTCACACACCCACAAAAAACTCATTTTCTTGTTGCGGGCGTAAATAAATAACCCCAACAAAATACCAATAGCCGCTCCGTGACTGGCCAACCCCGCAAAAGGAGGCGTAATGACTTGCAGTGGGTTTTTGAGTAATACTTCGGGTTCATAAAACAAAAAATGCCCGAAACGCGCCCCTAAAACGGTGGCAATAACCATGGTGAGCAAAAGCGAATCCAACAACGTTTCTTTGATTCCTTCCTTACGAAAAACATGGGTCATGATGCGTTGCCCCACCAAAAAACCAGAGGCAAACAACAGACCATACCAACGAATGGAAAAACTGCCGATACTGAAAATTTCAGGATTTACATCCCAGATAATATAGCCAAACATAAGTGACCGATTTTGAATGAAGGTATCAATGATACTAAAACCTTCACAAAAATCAAGAAAGATTATTAGAAGTACATAATTGTGAGGAACGAAAAGTTGAAAGTTAATTACAAACCACTGATAATCAACCTTAAACCAACTTTTAACTATTTGCTAATTTGCCTTTTACCTCTAAAATTCCCATTTACCTTTTCGGTAAAATTCAATTATTTGGCGCTGAAGGGCGTATTCGT
This sequence comes from Runella sp., assembly GCA_027486105.1. Classification (GTDB taxonomy): domain Bacteria; phylum Bacteroidota; class Bacteroidia; order Cytophagales; family Spirosomataceae; genus Runella. Next base: position 7,515 of record JAIXPV010000052.1, read on the forward strand.
AGCGTGAGCGAATGGCATTTGCCTGCGCCCGTGCCAGATTTGCTTTGGCAAGGGTATATTCAAACACGTTGATGGTACCCGCATTCAGGCGGCTTTCGGCCGCCGAAAAGTTGGCCTGTAAAGATTCCACCTGACTCTGCGCGGCGGCGTAGCGGTCGGTGGTGGCATCCAGCTGTTGCACCGCTAGTTCGATAGACTGACGCAAAAGTTGTTTTACCCCATCTACCTGATTGCGGGCGAGCTCTTGTTGCGCCTTGACCACGTCTACGCGTGGCCGAACCTGCCAGCGCCCCATGATAGGAATATTAAGGCCTAAACTTAGTGAGCCATTGCGGGTGGCATCCAATTGTTTGAAGTAACTGCGCTCTGAGTTGGACGATGCGTAAAAAGCGGCAAAATTTCCCGAAAGATTCAACGAAGGCAGGCTGTTTGCTTTTACCGCTCGAATCTGACTCGCAAAGCTGCTCAAGCGTAGCTCACTGCTTTTCACTTCTGGAAACAACTTCAACGCCTCCTCATAGATAGCATCGGCGGCGGGAGCCGCACTGAGGGTCGTGGCCGCGTCGGCGATAGGCTCGAGCACTACGTCTTTTTCGGGTTGAATGTTCATCAACTGAAACAACGTCAATTTCGCCAACTGCTCGTTGTTGCGCGCCGTGACTTCGTCAAATTTATCATTGGCCAGCTGTGCCTTTATTTCGTACAACGTATTTTGACCCACGGTACCAGCGGCTACTTGTTTTTCTACCCGATCTACCTGCTGCTGCGACGACGCCACCTGCTGCTGCGCGGCATCGTATAAAGCTTTGGTAGCCAGTACCTGCACGTATGCCTGAAGCACCCGAATGATTTGCTGATTAAGAATGGCCTCTTGGTTTTTCAAGGCCGCATCGCGTAGTGCAATACCTTGCTGCACTTGGTGCTGAATTTGAAAGCCCTGAAACAACGGAACCTGAAAGCCTAAGCCAATTCCGTTGGTATTGTACAACTGGTCGATGTAAGCATTAGTAAAACGGTCGATACTGCGACCGAAATTCAGGTTTTGTCCAGCGCTGAATGAGATTTGTGGCAATTGCTGCGATCTTGTTTGTTGCAATTGAGCCCCTGCACTTTGTGCCTGCAACTGGCTTTCACGGTAAGTGAGGTTGTTTTTTGTCAATAATTCTACACACTCCCGCAATGTCAACGTCTTTTGGGCATTTGCATTCAAAGCCCAAAACAGCATCCCAATGACTGCAAACCGTATTTTAGATACCTGTAACATGAAAATTTCTTTTAACAATAAACAAATGACTATTCTGAAACCCAACCGTCTTTCAGACGAATAACCCGGTTTCCGTATTCGGCGTTGGCCTCTGAGTGCGTCACCTGAACGATAGAAACTTTGTCCTTTTGATTGAGTTCTCTAAACAATTCCATGATTTCTTTGGCTTGCTCGGAGTGTAGATTTCCCGTTGGCTCATCGGCAAAGATGATTTTGGGCTCATGCACGATGGCCCGCGCAATGCCTACCAATTGCTGCTGCCCACCCGACAATTGGCTCGGGAACAAGTCTTTTTTGGCAACTATATTAAACCGATCCAACAATTCGGCCACCCGACTCTTGCGTTCTGACGACGACGTTCCTTTGTACAACAGCGGCGTTTCGATGTTTTCGTACACCGTTAGTTCGTCAATCAAATGGTAGGCCTGAAACACAAACCCAATGCGGTGGCGGTGCAATTCGGTACGCTTTTTTTCGCTGAGTTTGTCTACTTTCTCATCCAAAAACAGGTATTCACCTTCCGAAGGCTCTTCCAACAACCCCAAAATATGGAGCAGTGTGGATTTTCCCGAGCCAGACGGCCCCATAATGGAGACAAATTCCCCCTCATTTATTCCCAAATTGATATTACGCAATACGTACGTTTTTCCAAAACCTGCCGGATAATGCTTTGAAATGCCTTTTAACTGAATCATGGACCTGTTGGTAAAATATTAAGGATAATGTAATGTATTTTGCACGAGTTGTGCCAACTTATCATATTACTGAAAATCAGCACATTGATTTATTTTATCTTCACAAAATCGTCCGAAAACGGACAATATTTGTACGCCTGCGGACGAAGCCGAAACGCCGCACCAATACGATTTTTTAAGCCGTAAAGTTACTTGTTTTGGGATTTTTCCCGTTTAAAATGATTGCGATATTGGGCTCTTTTATGCCATTATTTCGGCGGTAGCAAGAGCTATATCAATCAAAGGAAGTGCATTATTCACACAAAAAAAGCCCGACGAATCGGGCTTTTTGAAATCATGTTAAGAGGAGCGGCTAATTAATGCACTTTCAGCTTTTCCTTAAACACCTTCTTAAACTTATCCACTTTGGGCGCTACGACAAAGGCGCAATAGCCTTGGTTGGGGTTGTTGGCAAAAAAGTTTTGGTGATAGGCTTCGGCTACGTAAAATTTCTCGGCTTTGGACACTTCCGTCACAATCGGCTTGCTAAAAGCACCTGAGACATTGAGCTCTTTGATGGCTTTTTCGGCCAAGGCTTTTTGCTCCGCGTCGTGGTAGAAAATCACCGAACGATACTGCGGCCCTACGTCATTGCCCTGGCGGTCTTTGGTGGTTGGGTCGTGCACCCGGAAAAACACCTCCAACAGTTCGGCATAGGTCACTTTTTTGGGGTCATATTTGATTTCTACGCACTCAGCATGGCCCGTGGCTTTGCCACAGACTTGTTCGTAGGTCGGATTTTCCACAAATCCGCCCGAATACCCCGATACTACCGACTCAACGCCTTCCATTTCCTGATATACCGCTTCAGTACACCAGAAACAGCCCGTACCAAACGTGGCCGTGGCTAGCCCCGTGAGGGTTTTTGATTTTTCTTCCATTTGTTCAATCTTTTTGGCTGACTGTCCGCACGAGCTAAGTGATGACAATGTCAACGTGCCGAAAATGAGTTTTTTGATGATTGTCTTCATATTTATTTCTAACAAAAAAGTAAGTATTAAGTTCTGATTACGGAGCTTTGCCTCTGCTAATGTGTTTATAAACGATTCATTGGATATACGGGAAAAGCCATTCTTTTAACGAACTTTGCACCGAAAAGTTTTGTAATGCAAACTTTCACTTATTACTTTACACCAAATGTCGGGCATCCGACATCTTCCTCAAAATGATTAGAACTGAACTTGCAACACTAGGTGAATTTGGACTGATTGAGCGTATTAATCAGCAATTTACAACTGTGCTTCCTCAAACCATAAAAGGTATCGGCGACGACGCTGCCGTCATTGATACCGCCACCGATGAGTATTTGCTCGTCTCGACCGATATGCTCGTGGAAGGCGTGCACTTTGACCTTAGTTATGTACCACTCAAGCACTTAGGTTACAAGGCCATAGCGGTCAACGTCTCCGACATCGCGGCCATGAACGGTATTCCTCGCCAAATAACGGTGAGCATCGGTCTGAGCAATCGCTTTTCTGTCGAGGCCATCGACGAATTATACGCGGGTATTAAGGCCGCTTGCGAAGCCTACAAAGTGGATCTCGTTGGCGGCGACACAACGTCTTCACGCTCAGGTTTGTTGATTTCTGTGACGGCCGTGGGAGTCGTAGATAAAACCAAAATCTCGTACCGAAACGGTGCTAAGCCCAACGACATCATTTGTATCACGGGCGATTTAGGCGCGGCCTATATGGGGCTTCAACTGCTAGAGCGAGAAAAACGGGAGTTTTTAGAAAACCCTGAGATGCAGCCGCAGTTGGAAGATAAATCGTATCTGGTAGGTCGTCAACTCAAGCCCGAGGCGCGGACGGACATTGTGTATGAACTTCTCGAAGCGGGTGTGGTACCTACGTCGATGATTGATATTTCGGATGGATTGGCCTCTGAGATTCTGCATCTCTGCAACCAATCGGGAACGGGGGCGCAGGTTTTTGAAGAAAATGTACCCATCGCCGACGATACATTCCTGACCGCCGATGAATTTAAAATCAGCCCGTTGACCATTGCGCTCAACGGCGGCGAAGATTACGAATTGCTGTTTACCATTAAACAGTCAGATTACGAGAAAATCAAGAATTCGCCCCATATCAGCTTTGCGGGATTTATGACCAACGACCCGAAAAACGTGGAGCTGGTGACCAAGGGCGGCAGTCGTTTTCCAATAAAAGCCCAAGGCTGGCAACACCTTACAAATCACCCATCCTAAATCCATTTTTTAAACACTGTATTTTATTCATTTATACATAAACAACCAACTATGGAAATTCTTGTACGCGCCCATTCTGGCCTCCGCTACGTAGTTCTTGCGCTTCTGATTGCCGCGATTTACACCGCTTTTACCAAACGCAGTCAACCCAATGCGCCCTATTCTAAAGTATATTTGTTTGCGATGATTGCCACGCACACCCAATTGCTCATCGGGCTGATTCTCTACGCGTTAGACTGGGGAGTAAAAGTGCGTTTTGACATGATGAGCGATAAATTCTATCGTTTTTATACCGTCGAGCACATCGTCGGAATGTTGGTAGCCATCGTGCTGATTACCATCGGCCACGCCCAGGCGAAAAAGTTGAACCACGGCAAAGTTTTTACCTTTTATCTGGTGGCTTTACTTCTCATTTTGATTTCTATCCCCTGGCCTTTCCGCAACCTCGGTGGCGGTTGGTTTTAAATATTAAAAACAATGAAGGGTTGCTGAAAAGCGGCCCTTCGTTGTTTTTGGTGCTTTTTGCTAAATAATACCACGTTTTTTTGCAAACCGAATTTCAAAACTTCGTATATTAGCCACACATTCAGGTCATTAACGCTGCCTACCCATGAAACACTGCTACGCGATAGTTGGATTGGTATGTCTGTTTGCATTGTCGGGATTTGGTCAGAGCAAGCTATTCCGAGGGCATTGGTATGTCGGAACAGACATCGGAATTTTTAGTAATCAAACGCGCATGATTGCGGGCGAGCTCAGCAAATACAACCCTGGCGGTTCGGGTATTATGCCCATGTACGGCATGAAAGTAGGGCGGGTGGTTAACCCTTATATGTCTGTCGAAACGGGTATCTATTCTTTACCCCTTAACCTCGTTTATCTCTATCAAACCAACCGAGCAATTGGTGCCAATCCCCTCCAATTTATGTCGTTTCCGTTGCGGGCCAATTGGCGCGCCCGGGTGTTTTATGACAAACTTGAAGCCCATTTAGGCGGCGGATTGCAATACGTTTGGGCCAATGGCGAAATAAACCAAAAAACCTTCAACGGCATAATCACTACCCGTGGGCACACGTGGACCGACTCCCTCGTTTATTCAGGTTCGGTAGGAGTACTACGCCAACACTCCATCAACGCCGAGTTGGCGGCTAGTTTCAACTGGGCCATGTCGAAACGGTGGACCTTGAGCGTATATGCCCGTCAGGTCATGGGTCTTACGAGTATTGCCCACGTAAAAGTATCAATCAAAAACAATCAAGAGCCCATCGAAAATGCCGAATTTGTGACGCGCGGGGCTGGTTTTACCGCTGGTATTGGAATACGATACAATATCTCTCCCAAGTGGCGCATCAAATAGCTGATAAAATGGTTAATTGCCCCGCATCATTCTTTCCACTTGTTTTCGTGCGGCAATAAACCGTTGGTCCCCATTTCCCTCAATCAACACATACGGCAACGCTCGTTTTTCTAATTCGTTCTTAAAAAAGTCAAACATTTCTGCCCGCCGATTGCCAAAGTCACGCAATGAATCGGGCACCCAAGGTGTATCAATGTTTAATAGCAAATACAGGTCGTAGGTAGTCTCTGCCTCCAATTTTTGTAACTCATCGGGCACGTACCCAAAATACTGTTGGCAGTAAATTTGCGTCGTAATCAAATCTGTATCGCAGAAAAGTACTTGATTGGCTTCCTGTATTTTTTGTTTGACCAATTCAGTTTGTAATTCACCAATTTCGATGATTTTTTCTATTTCAAACTCATTGGAGGTGAGCACCTCCCGAGCGACTTCGTGCGCAAAAGTTGTTTGAAAACATTCTGCTAACTGCTGCGCCAGCGTTGTTTTTCCAACGCTTTCGGGGCCATAAAGGCAGACTTTTTTCGTAAAATACGGCCTCACCTGCTGCGGTATAAAATCCCAACATTGATGCGGATTGGAGCGAATGGCCGTGGCAGAAATAGGAACTTGAACGCGGTCTAAATCAAAAAATATCACCGGACAATTCAAATGACCCGCCAGAGGAATACCGTAGGCTTCTGAACAGAAAACGCCCTCTACATCAGGAAATGTTTGATGAATAAAATCCGCCCACATTTTCGTAGCTTCTGTGAGAGGCAACCCGTCGTCAGGAAAATCATCCAGTGCTTGAAATAGCTCAATACGCGGATTTGGGTCAAAGATTTGGTGTAGCCACTCAAAGCGTATTTCGGCAGGGATAGGATCATCGGGGGTATAACTCATTGAAACAATGACCTTATCGCAGTGCGACAAGGCAAACTCGACCAATGCCATGTGACCTTTATGAAAGGGCACAAATTTCCCAAAAATCAGCCCTTTTTTCATCGTTTAGCGTAGCTGCGGTATTCTTTGGTCCAATGATACGCCCCAAACGCCGCAATGAAGCAAAACAGAAAATACAGCAGCGCATACAGCTTCACTTCTTTAAGATAATACATGTAGGTAGCAATGGCATCAATCACCAACCACACGTACCACGCCTCGATTTTTTTACGAATCAGCATAAACGTAGCCACGATACTCATGACCGTTGTGAACGAGTCCATGTAGGGAAAAGCACTCGGTTGGCTAAACAGCACGGGAAAAAATTCGTGTAGATTTTTGGCAAAACTCCCCATCGCAAACGTACACGCCAGCCCACCTACGCCCAGCACCAGCCATTGCGCCAAGGTTAATTTACTGATTTTCAACTCATTTTTTAAGTTGGCCTCGTTAGCTTTAGGGTATTTCCATTGCCACCAACCGATGAGATTGGTGATAAAGAAAAAAACCTGCAAAAACATATCTGGGTAAAGCTGAATTTGGTAAAAAAGCGCAAACGCCAACACCACATTCAACAACCCAATAATCCAACTCCACACATTTTCACGCGCTGATAGCCAAACGGCCACTGCCCCCGTGACGGTAGCCCAAAACTCTAGGTGGCTCATTCTGTATCCCCATGCCTCAAAAAAGATGGAGTTGATGTCGAAAAAATTCATATTCAAGTGGTTCTCGGTTTTAGGAAAGAGACTTCAAGAAAAAGAAAAAGATTTTTTGGTACTTATAGTGCAATTTTGGCTCGAAAAAATCTATTTTGCACCATACAACCTATAATGACCCATCCCTAAACTCAATATTATGGCAAAATCAGCAAAAACTAAAACTGAAGTTGTAGCCGAAACGCCCGTTCCGAAGAAAACCCGTAAAAAAACCGAACCAGCAGAAGACCTCACCATCGCCGAAGCCCCTGCCCCCTTGCAGGCTGTTGAAAATTATTCGCGCTTTTCGGAGTTTGATATTTATTTGTTCAAATCTGGCAAGCACTTTAAGTTATACGAAAAATTGGGCTCTCACGTAGCCGAGTACAAGGGAGTCATCGGCACGTATTTTGCCGTTTGGGCACCCAACGCTCACTACGTGTCGGTCATTGGGAACTTCAATGGCTGGGAGCGCGGAAGTCATCCGTTGAGTTCACGTTGGGATGGTTCGGGTATTTGGGAAGGCTTTGTGCCAAACATCGGGCGCGGTGAAGTCTATAAATACTTCATCAAATCCATGAACAATGGCTTGGAGTTAGAAAAATCCGACCCGTTTGCTCTTTGGTGCGAAGTAGCTCCCCAAACCGCCTCGGTTGTATGGGACACTTGGTACGAATGGCAAGATGAGGGATGGATGCGCAACCGCCGCAAACACAATTCATTGACCTCTCCCATCTCCGTGTATGAAGTACATTTGGCTTCATGGATGCGTGACCCCGACAACCCAGAGCGTTTTTTGAATTACCGCGAAATTGCCGACAGCTTGGTTCCTTACGTCAAAGAAATGGGTTTTACACACGTGGAGTTGATGCCCATCATGGAAGCACCCTATCCGCCTTCTTGGGGTTATCAAATTACGGGGTATTTCTCGTGCGCCTCCCGGATGGGAAATCCGCAAGACTTGATGTATCTCATTGAGCGGCTCCACCTGGAAGACATCGGCGTGTACATGGACTGGGTTCCATCGCACTTTCCTGGCGACGCCCACGGATTATACAACTTTGACGGTACGCATTTATACGAGCACGCCGACCCCCGCAAGGGCTACCATCCCGACTGGAAAAGCTATATCTTCAATTATGGCCGAAACGAGGTTCGTTCGTTCCTGATTTCCAACGCCGTTTTTTGGATGGACCGCTACCATGCCGACGGTCTGCGCGTAGACGCCGTAGCTTCGATGCTTTATTTGGATTATTCGCGCAAACATGGAGAATGGATCCCCAATGAGTTTGGCGGACGCGAAAACCTGGAGGCGATTTCGTTGATGAAAGAAATGAATGAGGCCGTTTTTAAGGAGTTTCCTGATGCCCAAACAATTGCGGAAGAATCCACCGCTTTTCCGGGCGTATCGCGCCCTACCTATCTAGGCGGCTTAGGATTTGGCATGA
>JAIXPV010000428.1 GCA_027486105.1 Runella sp.
CGAAAGTGGCCCCGACAAAGGTTACGGTTATTTGGCGACCGAAAAAACCTATAAAAACTTTGAATTAAGTGTAGATTTCAAACAAGGAGCCAACGGAAATAGTGGCGTATTTATTCGTTCTAATATCCCCGATGGTAGCACTAAAATCAGCGGATGGCAGGTAGAAGTGGCTCCGCCAAACCACGACACGGGTGGTATTTATGAATCCTACGGCCGGGGCTGGATTATTCAAATCCCTGACGAAAAAGAAGGATTTTTGAAATTCGGTGAGTGGAACACCCTCAAAATTCGCGCCGAAGGAGCGCGGGTACAAACCTGGCTCAACGGACACGAGATGGTCGATCTGACAGATGAGAAATTGGGGGCTGGAAATGGCTCAATTGCGCTCCAAATCCACGACGGCGGTGGAATAAAAGTAAACTGGAAAAACTTGGTAATTAAGCCGTTATAGTGTTTTAGGGGACTGTATATTTTTATCTCATCCCAAAAAGCGTTATCTTTGAACGCAATTCGCAGAAAGACCTTCCATATCCGGGTAACTTTGCCTGTAAGATATGGAAGGTCTTTTTTATAAAATAGTACCTAATGCTGATCTGTTCGGTCCTAACTTTTGATTTGGCAGGTCGTTTATCACATTCTTATGACATTTGATTCATTAAATTTAATAGAGCCTATTCTGAGGTCTATAAAAACAGAAGGCTACACTACCCCCACACCCATACAAGAACAAGCCATTCCGATCGTACTAGAAGGGAAAGACCTGTTGGGATGCGCCCAAACAGGAACTGGCAAGACGGCGGCTTTTGCCATTCCCATTCTTCAGTTGTTGGTACAGCGTCAAACACACGCTACGCGCCGCGAAAAGCGCACTATCAAGGCTCTTATTTTGACTCCCACCCGTGAGCTAGCCATTCAAATTGGTGAAAGTTTTGCAGCCTATGGCCGTCATACGGGATTAAAGCATACTGTGATTTTCGGAGGGGTAAAACAATTGCGTCAAACAGATTCTCTGCAAAACGGCGTTGATATCTTAATCGCAACCCCAGGTCGTCTAATTGACCTGATGGCGCAGCGTTTTGTAAGTTTAAAGCATCTAGAAATCTTCGTGTTGGATGAAGCCGACCGGATGCTTGATATGGGTTTTGTCCACGATGTTAGGAGAATCATCGCTGTGATTCCTCCGCAACGTCAATCTTTGTTCTTTTCGGCAACGATGCCTCCCGAAATCGTAAAGCTGGCCGATACCATTTTGGTTAAACCCGAAAAAGTAGAAGTGACGCCCGTTTCTTCGACCGTTGATATCATTCAACAATCCGTGTTTTTTGTCGATAAAGACAATAAAAATGCGTTGTTGCTTCATATTTTGGAGGATAAATCCATTGAAACTGCCTTGGTTTTTACGCGTACAAAGCACGGGGCTGATAAAGTGGTGAAAGTGCTATTACGTCATGAGATTAAGGCCGAAGCGATTCACGGCAATAAATCGCAGAACGCTCGCCAAAATGCGTTGAATAATTTCAAGGAAAAAACCACCCGGGTGTTGGTGGCAACCGATATTGCGGCCCGTGGTATAGATGTGGATGAATTGGCGTATGTAATCAATTTTGAGATTCCCGAGATTCCCGAAACTTACGTGCACCGCATCGGACGCACGGGGAGGGCAGGTGCCAAAGGTACCGCCTACTCATTTTGTGACAACGAAGAAAGAGGTTCGTTAAAAGACATTCAGAAGCTGATTGCCAAGGTGATTCCAGTGGTGGAAGAACATCCTTTTCCATTAAGTCAGAAGCCTGGTAACGAAGCGCCCAAGCCGCACAATGTTGCCCGAGGGAATCGCCCGAGTCGACCTCATTCGCATTCACAAAATCAGTCCAAACCTGCTGGTGCAACGACCGAGCGAGATAAGAAGCCTTGGTTTAAAAGAAGCCGATAAAAATATTCCCTTTCTCCTTAGATTGGGATATATTTCTTCTATTGTAGATAACACAAAACCGCTTCTTACAGAGGCGGTTTTGTGTTATCTACATGGGTAAATTTGTGCTAAAAATACAGAAATAGCTATGATATGGGTACTTTATTGGCCATTCACCACACTATTAAAGTAGTTTTTCAACGAATTTAGTTGGGAATAACCTCCCGTTAAAACTTTTTGGGCCGATACTTCTATCTCAAAGAGGATGAGGGGAGAGAACGCAGCAAAAAGTCTCTAAGCGCTGCAAATGGGGCAAACCCCTTGAATCAGCAGATTTACTTCTTTGGTGGCAAATCCCTGCGGGAGTTTTACGGAAGGAATATGCACTTGGTCTAAGCAGGTTGTTTTTCCGCAAAGTTCACATTTAAAATGGACATGGTCGTGGTGGTGGCCGTGGTCTTGACACACTTCTTTGCAAAGGGCGTATCGGAGGCCGTCTTCATCTAATACCTTGTGAATGATGCCTTTATCAACAAATGTTTTGAGAGTACGATAAATCGTCACACGGTCGTAGCGGTCCTGTAAGCCGTTTTCTAAATCTCCGTGTGAAAGTGCTGAATCGCGGTTGTGCAGTATATCCAAAATGTCTTCACGGCAGCCCGTATGACGCAAGTCGTGTAAACGTAATGTATCTTTGGCGAATGTATTCATAGGACGGAATCCCTTAACCAGTGCTTGGTGGCTGTTTTGGGATTGGAAAATTTGTATCAATAAACTTTCCAACGCCAGCCTTGTTACTGTTAAACTAATTTAAACCCTCCGAAAGTTCTCAACTTTCGGGAAGTTATCAAAATTACCACGTTTAATTTCTGTATTCATGATAAAAATCGGCATTATCAATGTATCTGACCGTGCCAGCGCGGGGGTGTACGAAGACATTCCGGGCAAGGCTATTGTCTCTACCCTTAATGAATATCTAACCAGCCAATGGGAACCCGTGTATCGCGTTATCCCTGATGAACAACATCTTATTAGTCAGGCGCTTGTAGAAATGGCTGACCGTGAAGGGTGCTGTTTAGTGGTGACCTGCGGCGGCACTGGCCCTGCTCCGCGCGACGTCACTCCCGAAGCTACCGAAGCTGTTTGCCATAAAATGATGCCTGGATTTGGCGAATTGATGCGGCAAGTGAGTTTGCAATACGTTCCTACCGCCATCCTATCGCGCCAAACGGCGGGTATTCGTGGTAAAACCCTGATTGTGAATTTGCCAGGCAAACCATCGGCTATTCGGCAGTGCTTAGACGCCGTGTTTCCGGCTATCCCATACTGCATTGATTTGATGGGCGGGCCTTTTTTGGAAGCCAATGAGACTGTCATAAAGGTATTCAGGCCGAAATCGTAACGGGTGGAAAGGAGCGAGGACGCCGCCAAGCCGTAGCTTGAAAGTTATCCGCAAAGAAATAGCCTGAATGAAGATTGAATCAGTATTTTATGCACTATTTGGCATTTTAGAGTCAATAAATACATCAATTATTACCTTTAACTATGACTTCTGAAAAAATTGCGTCTCTCCGTCAGGAAATTGTAACGTATCTTACTGGTGGCTTGCTGCCCTTTTGGATTAGCCGCACCGTTGACAAAGAAAACGGTGGCTTTATTACTCACTTTGACCAGTTTGGGCACGATTCGGGCGAAGATGAGAAATCGTTGATTGCGCAATCACGCTCCGTTTTTACCTATTCTTCTGCACACCGTGCGGGGTATGGAGATGGGGTTTTGGCCGAAATGGCGCGCCACGGGGTGGATTATTTAATCAACAACATGTGGGACAACGAGTACGGGGGGTTTTATTGGATGACCAACCGCAAAGGTGAAGTGACCATTGACCAGAAAATTGTCTATGGACTCAGTTTTTGCATTTACTCATTGAGCGAATACACCCTCGCAACGGGTGACCCACGCGGACAGGAATACGCGGAAAAAACCTTTGATTTGCTCCAAAAATACGCCGTTGATACGAACTATGGTGGTTATTTTGAGATGTTTAACCGCGATTGGACGCTCAAAGGCCCAGGGGCCGCGGGCGGTGACCGCAAAACCCTTGACGTACACATGCACTTGATGGAAGCCTACACGACGTTGTATGAATGTACGGGCAAGGAAATTCATCGTCGTAAACTACTGGAAACCATTGAGTTGTTGGTAAGCCGTGTCATGCATCCTGAATATGGAACGGGCATTCCTCAATTTTGGGCTGATTGGAGCGTGGCTCCACAAATCAAGTTTGACATTGTTTGGGGATGGGACCGCTTCAATCCCGATGGCCTCAAATCAGCCGCCGAAGACAATACCAGTTATGGGCACAATTCGGAATTTGCGTGGCTTCTGATGCACGCCTTAGATATTTTAGGATTGCCGTATGATACCTACCGCGACCAAATCACGAAATCGTACACCCACGCGGTAGAAAACGGCGTCGATTGGGAATTTGGCGGAGTGTACGTGGAAGGCTCACACGCTGGACAGGTGTATGATAAAGAAAAGGAGTTTTGGCAACAGGCCGAAATGCTCATAGGGATGTTGGATGCCTATCGTTTCCTCAAAGATGAAAAATACCTGCAAGCCTACGAAAATATCCACCGTTTTGTGTTCGACAAAATGATAAATCATTCCTTGGGCGAATGGTGGCCGCTGATGACCCGCGAAGGTGAGCCCATCTGGAAGCACATGAGCCACTCCTGGAAAATCAACTACCACGATGTACGCTCAATGGTTCAGTCGGTGGTGCGATTGGATAAGATTGCCAAGGGAGTGTAGCAACTTTTTCATTGTAAGAAACCCCCATTTAAAGTGCACATTTTTGCATTTTTAATGGGGGTTTTGTATTTGTTGTTCTATGTAAAAATGTACAGTTTTCTACTTCTGACGAAAACGCTGTTTTGGGCTTTTTTTAGTTTTATTTTATTTCTAAATTTAGTCATTAAAATATTTCAATAAGGTAATTTATGGCAGTAGCTACCCTACAATATTTACTTCAAAACTCAAAATAAAATGGAACTTAAGAACCTTCCCAACGCAATGCAAAACGACTTTAATGACATTACTGAACAATTCCTGACCAAAAAGATACATTTGGTTTGTGTCGCAGGAAATGCATACGAATTTTATTTTCACCACGCCTTTAAAGTAAAAAATAATTCTCTTGATCAATTACAGACACAGATTGATAGGGTAAACCAGATGAATGAAACCGGGACTTATCCAAGTTATTACATGACAATTCTGCCTTTGAGCGTATACAACGGTCGAGACTCCTTGGGCGACCGGAACAGCATGGTAAAAAATATACGTGATTGTTTTGAGGCAAATGAAAAATACATCAAAAGCAGTAAGTTAGTTTTTGCCTTGGAACGAAGACCCGATTTTGATATTGACTTAGCGCATCAGGTTTTAGAAGCGGAGGCTATGAATGCAAATTTTACATTTACCAAAGAGATTGTTTTTTGTGAAATGTAGATGGCGGCAGGTGCTTTGTCGATTAGGTTTATTTAACCTATTTAGTCCAATTGGTGAAAAAACCCTTTCTACAAGCTTGTAGAACTCAAAGGTGTATTCCCCTGATTCGTAACTTTGGGCGTTCAATTACCGGTGTTAGCGGCCCGACTGTTTTGTTGCTATCTGGGGTTAATAAGCAGTAATATATTGGCAATTTGTATAACCATTAATTAACTAACACAATGGACGTTTTTCTAGTCAGAAGCGAAGGGGTTACTGCTGAGCTGTTTAATGAGGTATTGGCATTATTAAAATCACCTTCTAAGTTAATCAGTTTTAAAGGAGATGAGACTAGACTACCCATTCAACTGCCCAATCGCCGTTTCCTTAAATGGGACGAATTATTTGATGCCTGTGCCAAGGAGCGGCGCGCCATTAGTGACCTGAAACAGGATTCGTTTCTGATACTTCTAACCGACAAGCCTAACCAAGGTAATTATTTTGCGTATCTTAACCCCCACCACCTTTATGATGGATTTGTACACACGGGCGACTGGGAGGAGTTTCTAGATGCTC
>JAIXPV010000570.1 GCA_027486105.1 Runella sp.
ATTGCATAAATTTTTTCAACGGAGCGCGGGTATCCCAAGGACCCGTAAGCCCGTCGCCCTCCCCGGCGTGGCAGTGGCAATCAATGATAAGCATGCTATTCACACTAAAGATAGTTTACTACTTCAAACTCTAGTTCTTTCGACAGCCCGAAGTGTGCCTTAAAGTTGGGAATGTTGCGAAGCACCCCGATTTTTACGCCTTTGCCTGCTCGGGAAGAGGGTAAAAAATTTCGATCTTCTTTGTAGTCGAAGTAGGTCGGGTTGAGCACGATTTTTTGCCCTTTAAATTCCCCCATTCTTTTCAACACGTTGATGATGGCGGCTTTCTTTTGGTCTTTGGTCGTTTTGCTCGCAGCGGCCTTGTCAATGGCCGCCCCTACGATTGCGTGAGTGGTGGCAGAGAGTGGAATGGTTTGTTTATTCAACTGCTCTAGCGTGACATTGTCAAACAAATCGGCATATTTAAACGGAATCCAGTGATGTACTTCAATGCCAATGGGTTGAAGGGAGGCAGGGTTGCCAAAGTGAAGTTTTCGGGCGTCAAATCGGGCGCTGGCTTTGATGGCATTTTCGGCTTTGGGTCCTTGTGTTTTGATTTCCGACCATTTTTTGGTTTTGTTTTGTTCGTATGTTTCTAATTCCAGTGCTTCCAACAATACCTCCGCCAATATCGACTGAACCCCGCGGACTTCTTTCATTCGATCGTATATTCCGCTTAGTTCATTGACCAATACCGCCATTTCATAGTCTGGATTCAGGGTGTTTTTGACGTAGCTTTCGGTGAGAATTTCGCCCAAAAGGGTGTTTTCAAGCTCTTTCCCGCTTGCTGGTGTGTCTTTTTTGGTGGTTTGCTCGGTACTGTCTTTTCGTCGTTTGTCCTGAACCTGTTGCCAGTCGGCAGCGGCGGTATGCTGGACGGGGGGCGTGGTATCCGACGGAGCCCCGGGCGACGCTAGCCGCGCAAGGATACCTGCTACCGCACCTAATTTTTGGGCTTTGGCTTTATTGCGTCTCCAAAAAGCAGAGAGACTTTCACGCCAGGTTTCAAATTCGGCTTCCAATTCAGCATTGATTGAGGGGAATGCTTGAGAGGGAGGGATGTGAGAAGGCTGCATAATTTTATCTTTTAGAACGGCGTCGCAGTTGGATGAATACTGTTTTTTTTACATTCACTGGTACGTTTTTCAGAAGCACTTCCCAAGTGCTGGAAAGAATCGTTTGGGCGGGTATTTCTGGTAAAAATCGCATGGTTATAAATGAATTAAAGGGTGATTGACCTGAATCAGCGGGCCGACCAACGGTTTACCTTAGGTTGATAGCGCCTTTCCTGAAAGGAAGCATAGCGGTTTCGGGGTTTTATCCAACGAATCCTGACATTGGCATTGGCGGGAAGCACCTGCCCCATGGATGCTTTAAGGCCGTTGAGGCAGCTTTTGCAGGGTTGAGCCTGAATCAACATTCTGACTCTCTGGATGTTGTCGGCAAATAATGGGTTTACTTGGCGCTGTCGTCTCAGCCATTCAATGGCTTGGCTTTCAGGGTGTACGTGTGTGGTGGCCGAAGTGGGCTGCCACGTAACCATGTTCATTGCGAGGGCATCAGGTTCGGGTAAAAAGACTAGTCCGTTTCTGGATTCATCGGTGTACAGGTACGGGGCGGTGGGCATTCCAGTGTTTGTTCTACGATAGACCGTCGGTGGCTTTTGGCTGAAATGTTGGAATACCGATGAGGGTAACTGACGCCGAAAAATGATGCGGATGACCGCCGATGACCGCTCGGGAGGAGTATCCCAACTATCGTCAAGATCGAAAGGACGGAAATCATCCGCACTTTCCAATAACGTGTTCAGGCTCTGCCAGTCGTCCTGCGCTAGAGGTTCCTCGTCTGGCCCATCGTAATCAAAAGGCTCGTTTTCGTCAAAGAATTGCATGATGCTGAAAAACATTTTGAGTTCTCTCTGAATCTATTTTTTGGTAAAAAGGATTCAGAGAGAAGCGTGAAAGCTGAATTAATAACGTGTTGGCTGGGTAGGGCCTACGATACGGCTGTTGCGTTGTGGACCGTTTTTCTCGGTCATCAAACGACGCTGAATCAACACGGACGGCTGCATATAACTAGCCTCGGATTGTTGAGCATCGGCCGAAAGATCTACTCCCGTTACGGTTCGGTAGGAGTGAATGTAGCGCTGAATATTATCTCGGAAGTTGGTTGCCCAGCTGCCCGCTACGATGGTACTTTCCTCGTTAGACCAGTCATGTACCCGAATCGAAAGCAGAATGATTTCACCGTACTGCGCCAAATCGTAATAATGGGTAATACTCGTACTGCCCCAGTTCTGAATTTGCTTCATGCGGTCTACGCGGTCCATCCAGCCCTCACGATAAGGCACCATGATGCGACCACCCAAAAACTCCCTCATTTCTGGCCGAGCTAGCAAATACTGTTGGAGCATCATCTCCTGACGGGCCGTCCAAGTCAGGTTTCCGTAGGCATTGTGGTTGCCTTCTGCCAATAATAAATGCACTTCTCGGAGGTTGTTAAGAATGGGAAAAGCGTCGGCAATGCGGGTTGTGTCGTCAGATTCTTTGAAATAAATTGACGCGCCGTGTAATAAATTATGAAAAGCTTCCAGAAACTTTGAGCGACTATCGACTGATTTGAAGGTAGGCACCGCCCGTCCTTGCAACGACAATCCGTAGGTATGGTCGTATTCGTAGGCGCGGCGTTTGATGGTCAGGGTGTGTTGTTCGTCCTGAATATACCCCCAAAATAAATTGGCCAGTGGGCGCAGCGGGTCAATGTCAAGTTGCGACAGAGGGTCGGTGCCTCGGTTAGTAGAGACGTTCTGAAACCTCAAACTGATGGCGTTCATGGTTTGGACCAACATTCCCTGCTCTACCCAGTAGCTCCAGATAAGCTCAATGCCTGGCAAATAATTTATGCCAAAGACATTTGGGGCCAATGGATGGCTGACCAACAAATCATCGCGCCATTCATCAAGTCGACTCAGAATGTTTTGGAGGTAAGGCGTGTAGTCGGCATCGTCGGCGTTAGAACTTGGATAACTGTCGATGTAAGAATCAATGGTGCCCGTATAGACATTGTTGGTTGCCCACAAATAAGCCTGTGCCGCTGATTTGAGCAGTCGATACGCATTGATGTTTGTAAATGGCAAAGGATGAAGTTGCTCATTGCGGTTCGCCACCTGATTGGCAATTCTTGAATTTTGCCCTGTTTTTCGTAAATCAGCCAGACGGGCCGAAGGTGGGCGAAGGGCAATGGGGGGAACCTGTCCGGTACTTTGCCCGCCCAAAATTCTATCCATCAGACTGTCAAAAAGCCGAAAGTCAGGCACGCGGGCCTTGAGGGCGTCCCAAAGTTGTTGGGTCGAATGTTCTAAATCTTCGGTATTTGCCCTTTGTAAATATACTTTCGAGCCCCGAATGAGCGCTTCTTTTACGTTTTCAAGCCCTTTTCGCATTCCAGTATCCGCCCCTCCAAAGATGAGTTCTTGGGGAGCATAATGCCGGTAGTTACTTAGTTTTCCTTTTGCATCAAATTCTGGAACAGATGGTACAAATTTGATACCGCCAAGTTTACCGAATTTTTGAAAGAGGTTTTTAAACTCCTCGTTGGGCAGGGACCAAAGTAGCTTTTCAGGTTTATGGGTATTGCTCAACAACTGATATTGCTGCTCCTTAAGGAGGGTATCAAGCGCAATATCATGCTGAAGATCAATCTTTCCGCACTGCGTCACTTTAAAAACGATATTGTGCTTTTTGATTCTTTCTGCATTCGTGACGGGCTCTCCGTTGATATGGACTGTCAGGAAACCCATCAGCGGTTGATTGGTGTTTTCGTCAATGACTGAATCGCACAACTCGAACAGAAGAGACGTAACCTCTTCAGGGACTTCGGGCTCTGGAAGACATTTTTCTTTCAAGCATTCTTCGATTATATTCCCCAATTTTTCAAAGTTTTGGTCAAATTTGGCCCCTAGCCCCTCTACTTTTACTTTGATTTCTTGGACATCCCATTCGATGCGTCTTACATCCTCTTTGGTGCTCTTTAAATCGCTGTTTAGGCTTAGTACGTTAGGCGCACTTTTGGGAGTCGTTAATTTAATGGTTGCTGGCTCACAGTATAAGGGATTGGTGTTTTTGTCAATGCACACAAATAATACCTCATATGTTCCAGCTCCGTATCGTTCAGCCACTTCCTTCAATTCAGACATGGCCATCGGATAGGCGACGGACGGTTCGATGGAACTATCGGTGGCCAATAAATGCTGAATTCCTTTTTTTTCTAACACATCCACTCCATCTTTTCTGATAATGAAATTCCAGCTATAGTCATTGAGGGCGTCGAGCATGACGGGAGTCCCGTCGGAGGCTAAAACCTGAAACATCAGTTGCCAGTTATTAGTAGTCCAGTTTGGAGGGGTTGGCGGAATTAGTAGGATTTTGGAAGGTGTTTTATTTTCCATGATTTTAATTGTTTTAAATAGGAATTAATTCAAATTTCCTCGGCTTTCGGCCCTTCCCAAGGCCCAGCGGTTGAGGTATCGGGAAAGAAGGTAGCTTTCGGTGGTGGCATTGACGCGC
>JAIXPV010000230.1 GCA_027486105.1 Runella sp.
GCCCCGCCCGCCACGCAGCTGCCCATGATGGCCGCTACCTGTAAAATACCCATGGACGACATGATGGCGTTATTGCGAAAAATACGCCCAAAGTGTTCTTTGTCAGCAAAAACATCGGCTTGAAGGGGCAGATAAATGCCCGCGCTGTCGACCAAATAAATGATAGGTAAACGGTTTTCAATGGCAATTTCCTGCGCTCGCAGGTTTTTCTTGGCCGTTATCGGAAACCATGCCCCCGCTTTGACGGTGGCATCATTGGCGACAATCACACACTGCCGCCCCGATACTTTGCCAATCCCAATCACCACTCCGCCCGACGGGCAACCACCTTCGTCGGCATACATGCCGTCGCCGACAAAAGCGCCGATTTCTACAAAATCATTTTCATTGTCCAATAAATACGCAATTCGTTCGCGGGCGGTTAGTTTTCCTTTGGCTTTGTGTTTCTCAATATTTTTTTGTCCGCCGCCAAGTTTGACTTGCTCATATCGTTTTTGGAGTTGGTCCAGCAGTTGTTGATGAAATTCTCGATTTGTCATAATTGATGAAGATTTGGCGCTGTTAGACGCTGATTGTCTGGAATACAGTATGTAACGCTAAATATTAGGTTAAAATATGCGTTTTTTTAAGTTTACTCAGTGTCCAATTTGAGAAAGCCTTTTTGGTAAGGTTGGAAAACAAATTAAGCGCAAAAAGTTTACTTGTTAGGCAATTTAGATAACATATTGAGTAAAAGATGGGCCGAATTGTAAGAGGCTGTTTTTTTGAAGCTGTCAATACTTTCCCGCGCTTTGCTGTCGGCTTTATCGCTCATACTTCTGATGACCAAACAAGGTACTTGCTGTTGCCAACATAACTGGGCCACGGCGGCGCCTTCCATTTCGGTGGCATCGGCATTAAATTGTTTACGGAGGTCGTTGACTTTTGTTTCAGACGTAACAAATAAATCGCCCGTGACGATGGTCCCTGCTATGATATAAGGGAGTTTGGGTTGATTAGCTAATTTTTGAAAATCTGTGGTTTTTGCGGCCGATTGCGCGGCAACCAACAACACAGAATCGGCTTGAAAAAACAAAGGGTTTAGCTCCCGATTGATGGGGTTGCGGGTTTTTCCAGTTTGGAGGCCCTCGTTGGTAAATTGCCCGAAATCGTATTGCAATGTTTGTTTTCCGATAACAATGTCGCCTGGGTTTAAATCAGGATGAAGCCCTCCTGCAATTCCAGTGAAGATAACGCGCGCTGGGTGAAATTTTTGCAGCAAAAAGGCGGCGGTCATGGTAGCATTGACCTTGCCAATTCCCGTTTTTACAATTACAACGCGGGGCTTTCCGATTTTGCCGTAATAAAACGGTATTCCCTGAACCATTTTCATCTTGGGTTTTTGTAACGAATTACGTAATAATTCGATTTCTTCATCCATAGCCCCCAACAACGCCGTGACGGGTTTAGGTGGATAAATCTGCGCAAAACCAGCCAAAAAAGGGGCAAAAATTAGAAAGATGATTAACATCTGACGTAAAAAAGAATGAAATACCATAGCGACGAAGGTTAATAAATGCTTATTTGGTACAAATTTGCACAAAAACGTATTGGGTATTCACTATTTTTGTGGATTCCCAGTTAACCCACTTTAACTTACGATGAAAGATACTGCCGAAAGAAAACGTATTCATGCGCGGGCTGATAACAAAGGTTGGAAGAAATGGGGCCCTTATTTGGCCGAACGCCAATGGGGAACCGTTCGCGAAGATTATAGCTATTGGGGAGACTCTTGGGGCTTTATATCTCATGAGCTGTCTCGCTCTTATTCTTATCGTTGGGGTGAAGATGGCCTTGGGGGTATTTCCGACAATAAAGGTCACATCTGCTTGGCTTTTGCTTTTTGGAACCACCAAGATCCAATTATCAAAGAGCGTTTTTATGGAGTGACCGGACCCGAAGGAAACCATGGCGAAGATGTAAAGGAATTGTACTACTACTTAGATAGTACCCCTACGCATTCTTACATGAAAATGCTCTACAAATATCCGCAGGTTGCGTTCCCTTATGCCAAACTCGCCGAGGAGAACCGTAAACGCAACCGTCTCCAGCCCGAATACGAAATTGCGGATACGGGAATTTTTAATGACAATCGCTATTTCGATATATTTATTGAGTACGCAAAGGCCGACGAAAATGACATTCTTATCAAAATAACGGCCCATAACCGTTATACAGAAGAAGCTCCGCTGACCATTTTGCCGACCCTTTGGTTTCGAAATACTTGGTCGTGGGGGTACGATCAATTTAATTATAAACCTATATTAAATGGAATCGCCAATCGGCAGATTGAAGTAAATCACCGCTTGCTCGGTAAATATAAACTGTTTTTGGAAGGAGCGGATGAACTGCTTTTTTGCGAGAATGAAACCAACAGTGAGCGTATTTTTGGAAAGCCCAATGCCAACCCGTACACGAAAGATGGAATCAACAATTATGTAATTACGGGTAAAAAACAGTATGTAAATCCTAACCAGATAGGTTCTAAAGCCGCTGGACATTTTAAAAAAGTAGTTCCTGCGGGCGAAAGCGTTTCGATTCGTTTACGTTTCTCAAATCAGACCAATCAGGCCAATTCTTTTAGTGATTTTGATGAAATATTTAAGCTGCGTCAAGAGGAAGCCGATGAGTTTTATGACGACCTCCAGCAAAATGTAACCGACCCTGAACTGCGCACCATTCAGCGCCAAGCCTTTGCGGGGATGCTTTGGAATAAGCAGTTCTTCTATTATAACATAAATGAATGGCTTAAAGGCGACCCTAAAATGCCATTTGAGTTTAAAGGCCGCGCTTACCCGCGCAACCTTACATGGAAGCACATGTATACCGCGAATATCCTTTCGATGCCCGACAAGTGGGAATATCCGTGGTTTGCTGCGTGGGATTTGGCTTTCCATACCGTTACTCTCTCTCGGTTGGACCCGTATTTTGCCAAACGTCAATTGGCGGTTATTCTTCGAGAGTATTATATGCACCCCAACGGGCAGCTTCCGGCGTATGAATGGAATTTTTCGGATGTCAATCCTCCCGTACATGCGTGGGCTACGTGGAAAGTATATGAAATTGACCGGGAATTAAATGGAATTGGGGATGTAGCCTTCTTAGAAAGGATTTTCCATAAACTGCTCCTTAATTTTACATGGTGGGTAAACCGTAAAGATGCGGAAGGAAACAACATTTTTGCGGGAGGCTTTTTGGGACTTGATAATATTGGGGTATTTGATAGAAGTGCAGAATTGCCCACTGGAGGGCACCTCGAACAGGCCGATGGTACTGGATGGATGGCAATGTATACCCTAAATATGCTCCGGATTGCCTGTGAGATTTCGTTGGTGCGCCCAGTGTATCAGGACATGGCTTCCAAATTCTTTGAGCACTTTTTGCACATTACAGCGGCAATGAAATCCCTTGGAGATCAAAAAATCAGCCTTTGGGACGAAGAAGACCAGTTTTATTACGATGTACTTCATACCCCCGACGGCAAAAGTAAACTGTTGAAAGTACGCTCGATGGTGGGATTGATTCCACTTTTTGCCGTTGAAATTTTGGATGAAGAACTTCTTACCAAACTTCCCGACTTTAAGCGTCGTGTAGAATGGGTATTAAATAACCGCCCTGATTTGGCTTCCTTGATTTCGCGTTGGCACGAGCCTGGCAAAGGAGAGTCACATTTGTTGGCTTTATTGAGAGGGCACCGGATGAAAATGCTCCTAAAGCGCATGTTCGATGAAACCGAGTTTCTTTCTGATTATGGAATTCGGGCATTGTCAAAATATCATGATGAACACCCCTATGAGTTTTTTGTGAATGGAGAAGTGCTGAGGGTAAAATATACCCCTGCAGAGTCTGATAGTAGTATTTTTGGTGGAAACTCCAACTGGCGAGGCCCGATTTGGTTCCCCCTCAATTTTCTCATCATTGACTCCCTGTTGAAGTTCTACAATTACTATGGTGATGATTATGAAATAGAATATCCTACCAATTCTGGGAATGTAATGACGGTGAAAGAAGCGGCGGTTTCGCTCGCAGAGCGTCTCATCAGTATCTTCCGTAGAGATAAGCTGGGGAACATTCCTGTTTACACTGGAAATGAGCTGTTTCAGCAAGACCACCACTTTAAAGATTTGTATCTGTTTTACGAATACTTCAATGGAGATACGGGAGCAGGCTTAGGAGCAGCTCATCAAACGGGTTGGACTGGCTTGGTGGCTGATTTAATAGAACACACATCTGTCCATAAAATTAAATACGGGAACCTACCTACCTCGGTCGAAACAACGCCTGAGTAACTAAATTTTGTACCTTATATATATACAATATGTCATTAGTAGAACAATTCAATGATTATCGAAGCCGGATGAACGACCGTATTATGGACTCTGATAATCTCGTCATTAAGAGAATATTCAATCTTGATACCAATTGCTACGCTCCTGGGCATCTCGATGAAGCTACAAAGGAAATGTTGGGGCTGGCGTGTTCAATGGTTCTTCGCTGTGATGATTGTGTGAAATACCATCTTGGTAAGTGCAAAGAGCTAAGGGTAACAGAAGCGCAGATTCAGGAAGTATTTTCTATTGCAACACTTATCGGTGGTACAATTGTGATACCTCACCTGCGTCGAGCCGTAGAGTATTGGGATGCTTTATCCGAAAACCCCTAAATCAATTTTATTTTTTAGTGCTCCTGGAGCAAATTAAACGCATAAGACATGACAAATGTGGATGAGCAGTTAGTCGAAGAGTGGGAAGAACTTCTCAATGTACTTGAAAAAGTGCTTGGAAAGAGACCTGCTGATTTAAACGGTGTACTGTTTTTGATTGGTGTACAAGAGTTAGGGAAAGGCCCCATTACGTTTACAAAAGAACAAAAGCAGGATTTAATGCATATAGCTATCTGCAAAGTATTGAGTCTTTCGGGTTTTTATGAGTTGGAAGGACTAGATAAAGATGGGTGGCCCCACTGGAGAGTAGTCGAAAAACTACCTCATTTTAGTCTTATCTCTCAAGAAACGCTGTTAAAAATGCATGTGATTCGCTATTTCAAAGAAGAACTTGATTTTTTTTGAAATTATATATCCCTCTTTTTCAGTTCATTGTAACAAAATAGAATATTTTTTTAAAGAATAATAGGTCTTAATTTTTGTGATTGTTACAATTCTTCCTACTTTTGCACTCCCAAACGAAGAGTTTGGGTTTGATAGTCCGAATAAAATTTTGAAAGTGAAATTTTTTTAAAATAATATTTGGAGATATGGA
>JAIXPV010000190.1 GCA_027486105.1 Runella sp.
AATCCGCAGGTGATTGACGCGCCGAATGGTTTCACCGTTGATAGTGATTTCAGTGCTGGCAGTAAAAGTATTGGTGAGAGCCATGATGTAACAGATAACTTGCTGGAAATAAAAAGTATCAATCTATCAAAAAAGCAGTTGTGCCACATTAGCGAGGATTTATTTCGCAGAATGCGGCACAACCAAAGGCTTAAAAGTTATTCTCTCTTCAATTTCAATTTTTGTCCATTGACGTCCAAATCCCGTGAGCAGATGGTAAAAGTTTGGGTTCCAGTACCTGCTCCTGCCAAGTTGAAGGTTTCGCTGAAGTTGACCACCGAGGCATCGTTAAACTTGATGGTGCGTAGTTCTTCGCCTTTCTGGTTTACAAATTTGATTTCACCGTCGATGTCATCTTTGTGTTGGAGGGTCATCAACTCAATGATTTTTGCATTGGCGTTACGGGTTTCGATGGTTACGTCGATGTTGCCACCAAATACTTCTGAAGTAGTTTCGTTGGTATGGGGGTTTACGTGCTGGTGAAACGAGTATGAACAATGTAATACTTCGAATTCAGTGCCGTCGATTTTGATGGTTGCCTTGTGTGCCATTTTAGTAGAATGTTTTAAATTGAACTGTTAAAAGTGAAAAGAGTGATTAAAAAGCGATTGTCATTTGTATAACCTCTGAAAAAGAACGATTCCAATGATGGAGATTACGAGTATAATTTTCTGAATGAGTCCGATGATTCGATGTTTGTTTTCGGCCATATAAGCCGCCATTGGATGATTTTGGTCATTGATTCCTTGTTGTGCTTTTAGAAAAGTTTCAATCAAAAAAGCAAATAACATGATGGATAAGAAATAAAACAATACACATACCACCACCAATACAACCCTGACAATCAAACTCTTAGAGCGCTCATCAATGGGTTTATTGGTATCCAGTCCCTCAAAGCTACCGTGCACATGATAATAATACAGGCTTCCCAAAATTAAGGGTAACAAAAATAGGGCTACGAACGAGAGGAAAGCACCTATCCCATAAAACCGATAATCAAGCAGTCGCTCATTCATGCGTAGTTAAACGGTTTTAAAGTTTTGAATCAGGAGTTGTAACGCCCTTTTATTGATAGCCCAAGAATCAAAATCCTGCGCTTTTGCCAACCCAAACATTTCTACGTAAAACCAATTATCGGAGTTATGGGCCAAATAAAAGGTAAGATTGTATTGTATTCCATTACCTCCTGACCAATACGTAAAATTGATGCTGTCGGCTACCGTATTGAACCCTCCAAAGACGGCGGCCTCCTGAAAACGAATGGCGTTAAAATCAAATCCTTTGTCAAAATAGGGTTTCAAATATTCCCAAAGCACCGCTTCTGAGGTTGGGTATTGTCTCATGCTTACGGTATTGATGGTCAAGGCTCCCGATACCTGATTTTTGAATGTTTTGGTAAAACAGGCCCTCATTTCGTCCACGGTATCGTTGTGATGATGCACCTCATGCCATGACATAGGCACATAGGTAGCAAAATCGACAGGGTAGCGTCTAGTGACTAGTTTGAGCCTTTCTGCCAGTTGATATTCAGGCGTATACAATGGCTTAAACGTTGATAGTATGTAATAGAACAAGTCGGCGTTTTGGTAATAATAATTTTGGTTACAAGCCAAGTTAAGGGTCACCACAAACGCACCGTGTTCCATCCATACTTTATAGCCCGTTCGGCGCGTTATCCAAGTTTGTCCATCCGAAAAGCGTTTAGAAAGCAATATGTCGGGCTTTTCGGTATCGTTGTCAATGAGTCGTTGCTGAATTATTTCTTCCTGACTGAGCGTAGCCAAATAGGCGTAATAATCGTTCAGCGAAATTTCGTGTTGGATAGCTCCCGCTTGGATTATTATCTCAAACGTTTGATTTTCAGCTCTATCCCTAAAATACCCTAAATCCACAAATGGTACTGCCGGTACGGGTGGGTTCGGATTTGATTTGAACAAGAACAAAAAATCAGGTATGGCAACGGTACACTTCAGCAAGTTGAAACGATGCTCATCGTTGGTCCATTCCTGAAATCTAACACCACGAATGGCTGCTGCGTTTAGCTCCGTTGGAAAATATAAATCCATTTTTGTATTTCAATTTTAACCACCAATCAATACGGTAGGGCAACCTATAATAATCGTTCCCGGCGTTAAAGGGACACCTACCCCTGGCGTACCGCCACCGCCGCCTCCCCCCGATGGAGGGGCTTTTTTACCGATACTAAGATCTAGTCCCAGTTTTGCGCCAATCACCGCTTCAATGTCAATCATTCCTGTTAAGTGAAACCGGTCGTCGGCGGCATCATGGTAAGCACCCGCATTGGCCGCTACCCCTACTGACCCTACCGAACCGCCCACGGTTGTTCCTACGTTGAAGGTATAGTCGGTAAACGGAATATTGTACACGCTAGTCCCATCTACTTGGCCCTCCGCTACACTAAGCTGTGCACTCCCTCCCAACGCCACCCCAGTTCTTCGTCCGTCGGTTCCCAGAAGCACATCCCCGCCTCCCTGTGCGTTAAAAAGACCACCTTGACCTCCTATTTTATTTCCCTGTGCATCGGTAGCACTTCCCTGAACGGTAACGACTGAACCTTGGGCACTTGCTCCGACCGACCCTGTTCCAATGTGACCTTCAGCGGTGCCAGTTAGTCCATCTGCCGAGCCTGCAAGGGTTGTTCCACCAACGGTGGTTTTGCCTTCTACGTGCTCTGCTGAGCCTTTAGCAATTCCTTGCGCACCGTCTTCATTACTATATCCTGATACTTGCCCCCACAAAAACCCAGCATCTCCATCGCCCACAACGGCCCCTTTCTTTTCGAAACTTCCTGGTACAGAAGGGCCCGTAGCAGCTGGCAACCCTTTCCCCGACATTCCAGCAACGCCGCATCCTGTGGGGTCACCTTGACGGGCGGCAAATGCTCCGTCAATTTTTACGGTGGTGGAGGCTTTCATAATGTTACCCATGATATGCGGTTTAGGGCCGTCAAATCCAGGGCAAATTAAGGGGTCACCGATACGAGCAGCCATGGCTCCACCAATCCAGACAGTTGCAGAACCCATTGCTATAAAGCCACCATGACCGGCAGTATCAAGCATTCGTGCGGCGGGCTGTCCCATTTGAGTAAGTAAATCTGTTTTTGATTTGAGGATGATTCAGAGGTTTTAGCGATTATGTTAAAACCTCTGAACTTTCTTGATTCTGAACTTTCTTGATTAGGGTTTCAATTCGGAATCCCAGTCACCTTTGGTACCAGTCATGTTGATAGCAAATACTTTGGCGGGGAAGAAGGGCTTCAAATCCATGTTCACAATCACGTGTGTGGGCTTCTGTGGATGGCGCTTTACTTCCAGATTGCGATAATCTTCAATGATTTTTCCCGGTCCGCGAATCTCTGCTAGAAACTTCGAAATCTGCTTTTTGATGTCTTCCAACATCTTGTTATCGATGTTTTCAAAGGTACGACGATTGAGAAAATCCTGCATGATTTTGCCAATCCAGTCAAACACCCGTACCACACTGTACGTTTGTAAACCTACATTATCGCCGTCGAAGAGGGTTTTAGCCGACTGTGGTACCACCCGCCCCCACTCATAAATCAACGGAATAAGGCCTCTGTTTTCCAATTGTGCCACTTCATTCTTACGCATCGTGAAGCGTGTACCGCTGGCCATTTTCAACTTTCCGTTGGCCAATCCCGCCGACGGCTGGGCAATGTTACCCCCCCAAAGCAAGCCAGCCAAGGCCATTGAAGGAGGGATAAACAAGTGGTCTTCTTCACCGATTTCGGTATTGGCTTCGCGGCCCACTACCCAGTTGCAAGGCATCATCACGTGCGCTTTGTGCGGGTCAGAACCCGTCAGCTTGTCGCGGTCAAACATGGCCTCAACATCTTCGGCACTGTCGAGGTGACGATAATCCGTAATCATCATCACTTTGTTTTGGTGCGCCAGTGCGGCCCATTTGTCGACGATGATATTTTTCTTTAACCAACCGGGCAACACCATCAATGAATAGTTGTTGGTCAGGTCAAAACGGTCATAATTATCGCGTAATTCCTTAGCTACTTGCTCAAAAATACCCGTCGGGTTACTAAATCCGTCGGTATCGGTAGTGTGCTCCAATCCTGCGTCAAACAGCACCAGATTTTTCACTTTTTCTTCGGCAGTATTTTCAAAAAACAAAGCCAACGACCGGTAAGAGCGCTCCAATTCTTCGGTTTGCGCAAGGCAATTTCGTAGGTTGGCTTTTAATGTTTCACTTGCCGACGTAGCTTTTTGCTCCGCTTCGGCAATCATGTCGGCCACGTTGTCGTGGGCTGTAAGGAGGTCAGCCACCGCCTGAAGGCGTTTTTTGAGCTTTTTGCGGTCGGCTTTATTTTCTTCCTCCTCCAAAAACATGCTTTTCCGCGCCTTTTTGGTAGGGTCCATGTTTTCGGTTCCATCTACGATGGTTTTAATGAATTCAAAACCACCGTACTTGGTCAGTTGTTGCAGCGTTTGAGCTAAAGGGCGCGGCGCTACTTTTTCTTTGACGTGTTCTTTTGATTGAGGTATTTGTTCTTCCTGTGCCATGGAGGATAGTTTTTTCGATAGTGGATTATTTGGTTAGGTTCTGTAACTGAAACTGTCGATTGCCTAGAGATGCTAAAATCTTATTCGCCGTCAACGTCGTCCAATTCAGCAATCATCGCATTGAGGGCTTCTACAAATGCTGCTTTGCCAACGGGATCAGCCAATAATTTCTGAAATACTTTATTGGTCATCAAGCGTTTAATCAACGTTTGATAATCATCCTCTTTACCTTTCAACTCCTGCAAATAGCCACTTTGCTCAATCATTCCTTTGACGGTAAAGGCCGACATACTCGTAAAATTGAGGGTTTCGTTTATTTCCTGTCCATCTTCGGTGGTGTGGCTTACGTCCACTTGAGGTTGGAAATGGTCAAAGGCTTCTTGGAGTTTTTGAATGCCTTCAACGGGGGCTTGGCTCATAGAATCAGCGGTAAACTTGCTGATAATGGCCGTTTTGTTGTCGTGGAGGAGCTTGATTGCTTCGCTGGTACCTTCGTCGATTACGACGCCGCCCAACTGGGGTTTTTCGATTGCCATGGTTAAGGTTTATTAGTAGGTTATGCTTTAGTAACGTTACAAAGGTAAATGCTGATTCTCAAGGATTTTATCGTGAAACTACGTGATTTTAAAATCGGGTAGTTCTACGTAACACCCTGTTTTCAGGGTCTTGGAATAGGGCGATAAAACCACCATCTGCCACTGACCGAGATTCCATCGCCGCTCTGAAAATACAAGGTATTTTGTTGAACCCGGCGCGACCCGTTGACATTGCACTCAAACACATCAATCACGCCGTCGGCCCACACTGCTTCTACAATCGCCGAATGATGCGGGCGGGTTTGATAAGCGCCATCGGACTGCGTATAGCGATAGTTTCGCATCTGGATGATAT
>JAIXPV010000359.1 GCA_027486105.1 Runella sp.
ATTAAATTTAATTTTAGCTGAATCGATACCTGAAACTTTCTTTGTACTTTAAAACTATGGAAGCAAAACCGGTAAGGCAATCGCATACCACCATTACGGAATTAATGATTCCTTCATACGCCAATTTCGGGGGTAAAATCCACGGAGGAATTTTGTTATCGCTCATGGACAAAGTGGCTTACGTATGCGCCTCCAAGCACGCAGGTACGTACGTAGTGACGGTGTCGGTCGAAGGCGTAAACTTTCTACAACCCATCGAAGTAGGGCAGTTGGTCTCACTCCACGCCTCCATCAATTACGTAGGTCGCAGTTCGATGGTAGTAGGTATCAGAGTGATTGCAGAAGATGTTCGAACGAGTGTTCAAAAACATACTAATACCTCTTATTTTACCATGGTTGCCAAAGACGACGAAGGCAAGCCCACCGAAGTACCTCCACTCAGCCTCGAAACCAAAGAAGATATGCGCCGGTTTCTGGAAGCTATCAAACGAAAAGAGTTGAAAACCACCTACGCAGGCGAATTTGACAATGAAAAAACGCGGATGAAAGTGGAAGAAAACCTGCATCTACTCAAAAATGAACGATGTGTCATTAGCGATAAGGCCAAAAGTTCTTAGATAGATAACCTGTACAAAGGTTACACTTCCGCGCGGCGGACCGCTCCGAAGCTTTTTGAATTTTTTGGTGTGTGTTGGGTTGCTCACAACTCGACCGAAGGATTACTTCTCCACTGGTTGTAAACAGAAAACCCGTCGCTGATACGACGGGTTTTTCTGTATGCTTAAAATGAAGAAAGAGTCTCTTCTATTTTGCGTAGGCTACCGAGCGCATTTCACGGATCACCGTGACTTTTATTTGGCCCGGATACTGCATTTCCTTCTCAATTTTCTGCGAAATATCAAACGAAAGTTTTCCTGCTGTATCGTCATTCACGGTATCAGAGTTGACAATGACGCGCAACTCACGACCGGCCTGAATGGCGTAGCATTTATCAACGCCCGGGAAGTTGGTCGCCAATGCTTCCAGATCTTTCAACCGCTGAATGTACGATTCCATCATCTCCCGACGGGCACCCGGGCGTGAGCCTGAAATGGCATCACACACCTGAATGATCGGCGACATCATACTGGTCATCTCAATCTCATCGTGGTGAGCACCGATGGCATTGCATACTTCCGGATTCTCTTTGTATTTTTTGGCCAACTCCATCCCTAAGATCGCGTGCGGAAGTTCTGACTCTTCGGGCCATACTTTTCCAATATCGTGCAACAACCCGGCGCGTTTGGCAAGTTTGGCATTCAACCCCAACTCTGCGGCCATCGTGGCGCACAGCCGCGCCACTTCGCGCGAGTGTTGGAGCAGGTTCTGGCCGTACGACGAGCGGAAACGCATCCGTCCAATCATTTTTACCAATTCAGGGTGTAAACCATGAACCCCCAAATCAATGACGGTACGCTCACCGATTTCGACGATTTCGTCGTCAATATTTTTCTTCGTTTTTGAAACTACTTCTTCAATACGCGCCGGGTGAATACGTCCATCCTGCACTAAGCGGTGTAGCGACAAGCGGGCTATCTCGCGACGAACGGGGTCAAAACCTGAAATAACGATTGCTTCAGGAGTATCATCAACGATGATTTCACAACCCGTAGCCGCTTCTAGCGCCCGAATATTGCGTCCTTCCCGGCCAATGATTTTTCCTTTTACATCATCGCTTTCAATGTTGAACACCGAAACGGTATTTTCGATGGCATGCTCAGAAGCGGTGCGTTGAATGGTTTCGATAACAATTTTCTTAGCTTCTTTGGTTGCCGTTAATTTAGCTTCATCAATGGTATTTTTAATGTATGCCGAAGCTTGCGACTGGGCATCGGCCTGAAGGGCTTCCACCAATTGCTGCTTGGCCTGCTCGGCGGTCAGATTGGCAATTCGCTCCAATTGTTCGACTTGCGAGCGGTGCATTTTTTCGGCTTCATCACGGCGTTTTGTAGCCACCTCGGTTTGTTGTTCGAGGTTTTTCTTAAGGGCTTCCAACTCATTCTCACGGCGTTTGTTTTGTTCCGTCATTTGGTTGAGTTGCTGCTCACGTTGCTTGATTTTCTGCTCGTTTTGAAGAATAATCTGCTTCTTTTTATTTGTGTCTTCTTCAAACTCTGATTTCAACCTCAAATATTTTTCTTTTGCTTCAAGAATGCGGTCTTTCTTGATGTTTTCGGCGGCAATTTCCGCATTTTTAAGGATTTCGGCGGCGCGCTGTTGGGCGTCTTCTTCGGTTTTCTTGGTTGTCTTTTTAATAACGAAGTAGACAATTACTGCACCCACAACCGCCGAAACGGCAGCGTCGAGTAAAAACAATAATATATCGGGCATTTGTGTCTGTGTTTATAGGTTCAACATATATCCCCTAAACGCAGCCTTGAATATACCGAACTTATCCCTTTTTGAACGTATTTGAAGAGACCAAAAGGATTAGTTTTGGCCAGTTGGATTGAAGTGTCTTTGTAGGTAGTCTAAGTGTTTAAATACTGTTGACTGTATGACTTCTAAATCGTTATCTCCTTTTAGGCGAGCTACCATTGAGTCAAGGCAAACCATTGCCAAAACCTTCTGAATATCTGCTTCTCCTTTCATTCGAAGTTCTACCTGTGCATCAACTTTCTTGGCTGCTTCTCTCATAAAAGACTCATCTTCGTCTGAGTCAGCCCAGACTTCATAAGATTTATCGGCAATCTTTACTCTTACGATTCGCCTTTTTTTTATGGTTTCCATTGCGTCTGGGTCACAACGTTTGTAACAAAGTGATGGTTTCTTCTACGTATCGAATGTATTCGTCCAATTTGGTGTTCAGTTCCGTAATCGCGTCTACGTTTTTCGGGTTTTTTACAATTATAGACAATTGTTTGAAATTATTTAACTTTTCTTTCAAAGAAAGTTCTTTTTCTCGCAATTGTTTATTTTCCGTTTTTAAGATTTTAATTTCTTGGCGTTCAAATTTGAGCTCTTCGTTTTGTTTATCATAACGCTTTTGAAGGACTTCAAAGCGTGACTTTAGCTCGCTATGCGCTGCTTTTTCGTGAGCATAGGCCGCTTGCAACGCACTGACACTCCTCTCCACGAACAGAAATTGAAAATT
Organism: Runella sp.; assembly: GCA_027486105.1. Classification (GTDB taxonomy): domain Bacteria; phylum Bacteroidota; class Bacteroidia; order Cytophagales; family Spirosomataceae; genus Runella. Next base: position 3,134 of record JAIXPV010000359.1, read on the forward strand.
TAGCTCATCTAAAAGTCTATCGTCTTCGAAGGTTACAAGTTTCATGCCACGTTATGTTATCCTGTAAAACTTCAACCTTGGACATTAAAAACGAACAATCTTCTAACGTCCAAGGTCATCTATCTGGTATTTATTATTTACGTATTACTGCATTTAAGTCTTTTTCAAAGGCCATCATTAGTTTTTGCATGGTCTTATCAATGACTTTGTCGGTCAGGGTTTGGGTTTCATCCTGAAGCGTGAAGCTCACCGAATACGACTTCTTATTGGCTCCGATATTTTCTCCTTCATACACGTCAAACACGTTGATGTTGGTCAGCAAATCCCGCTCATACTTATGAGCGGTTTGGCGAATTTGCTCAAAAGTAACAGCTTTATCCAACACCAACGACAAGTCTCGGCGTACTTCTGGAAACTTAGAAACTTCCGTAAAACGCACTTTATCGTTGTATTGTTTCAACAAATAGGCCCAATCAAAAAAAAAATAAAAAACGGGTTGTTTGATGTCAGCGATTTTGGTCAGCTTCGCTTTTACCTGCCCAAAACTTACAACGGGCTTCTTTTTGATGGTGTAAGACAGGCCATACTCAAAAATGGTTTTGTCTTGAATTTCCTGCTTCTCTACTTGCGCCACCCGAAAGGCATTCAGAACCAAATGCACCATCCCTGCCAAATCGTGAAACGCCAGTTTTTGGTCTTTGGCCAACCAGCTTTCGGCCCGTTGA
>JAIXPV010000425.1 GCA_027486105.1 Runella sp.
AAGAACACAACTTTCTGGGGTATGCTGATTTCGTAGCCGACATTTCTGAGCTTAAACAAACACAAAAAGAACTTTTTCTGGCCAATCAGCGCCTCCAACTGGCCACCAAAGCAGGAAACGTCGGCATTTGGGAATTCAATCACCCCACCAATAAATTCCAGTGGGATGAAGAAACCTACCGTATCCACGGAATACCCTTTGATACACCAATCACGTTTGGTACCATAATACAACTGATTCACCCTGACGATTTATCTCTCTTTTGGTCAAGAATTGGAGCTTCGGAGTCTGACAATACTCCGATTAGAATTATTCGCCCCGATGGTAGTCTTCGATATATCAAAAGCCACGTCATAAAAGTCACTGGCCCAGATGATCTGCCATATGATACGATTGGGGTAGTAAGCGACATTACCGAAAGTCATCTCTCCCAAATTGCCCTGTCGGAGAGCGAAAAACGATACCGGTTTCTGGTCAACAACCTCAAAGAGGTGGTCTTTCAAACCAATTTGGCAGGCGATTGGACCTTCCTCAACCAATCTTGGACCGAAATCACCGGGTTTGAGGTGGAGTCTACGCTAGCCATCAACTGCTTGGAGTTTGTTCATCCCGACGACCGCGAACGAAATTTGGCCTATATTATAGACCTAGTTCAGCAGAAAAAAGACTATTGCCGCCACGAGGTTCGCTACTTGTGCAAAGATGGCAGCTTCAGGTGGATTGAAGTATTTGCCAAATTAATGTTTGATGAAAACGGCCAACCCACGGGTACCATCGGCACCCTGTACGATATCAGTGAACGCAAAAAAATGGAAACGGAGCTTTCCCACAGCGAAAAGCGCTTTAAAGCCATTTTTAACTCCACCTACCAGTTTATTGGCCTCACCGAGCCCGACGGAACAATCTTAGAGTCCAACCAAACCGCTTTGCAGGCTGCGGGCATCTCCCGAGAAGATGTAATCGGAAAACCATTTTGGGAAACCTACTGGTGGCAAATCTGCCCCTTGACTCAGCAGCGCCTGCAGGAATCTTTTGCTCAAGCCGCGCAGGGGCAGCACATACGCTATGAAGTAGACGTTTGGGCCAAAAACCAAACCGTCATTACCATTGATTTCTCCATCACCCCCATCACCGACCACGAGGGGAAAGTCGTTTTGCTGTTGCCTGAAGGGCACGACATTACCGAAATCAAGCGCGCAAGGGCCGCTTTAATGGAAAGTGAGGAAAGATTTAGGGAAATTGCCGAGAACGTCGATGAGATTTTCTGGGTTCGCGATATCCACGAAGCCAAATTTACCTACATCAACGCTACTTACGAGCGACTCACGGGCCAAAGCCGCCAGCATCTCTACAATAACCCAAAGGCGTTTTTGGAGTTTATTGTGCCCGAAGATCAAATCTCACTCATGCGACTTTTCAATTCCAATCATGACCAAGATGCCACCTTGGAGTTTAGGGGCATTATCCAAGACGGGTCAACTCGCTGGTTTGCAGGGCGTATTTTTATCATCAAAAATGACAAAGGGGTGATACAAAGACGGATTGGCATTGCCAGCGACATTACCCATCAAAAGGAAAAAGAGTTGCTGCTAACCAAAACCTTGCAAAAAGAAATAGATTTAAATCACCTCAAATCCCAATTTGTCTCTTTTGTTTCCCACGAGTTTAGAACCCCCCTAACCACCATCCTGACGAGCGTGGAGCTCATGGAACATTATCTTTTCAATACCCAAAAAGAGCAGATAAATCCCGAAATTGCTCCTCGCATCAAACACCATATCGCTACTATCCAAAACAAAATTTCCTTCTTTAATGACCTCCTGACCGATACCCTCACCCTCAATCAGATTGAAGCTGGCAAAATCTCATTCAATCCACTACCCACGGATTTAACCACATTTATCCAAAACGTTATCTTCGAGTTTTTCAACGACCGACCCGACGGGCGTAAGGTAGAATTTGAAGTCTACGGTGAGCCTCAATCTGTCAACTTGGACGAAAAACTCATCAGCCGAGTGCTGATTAACTTATTTTCTAATGCCTTCAAGTTTTCGACTACCAATCCCAAATTACGGCTCTCTTTTCAAGAAAAAGTAGCTAGAATAGAAGTCATTGACCAAGGAATCGGAATTCCACCAGAAGACCTCCCTAAAATTTTCACTACTTTTTTCCGCGCTCGTAATGCCGAAAAAATCGCAGGAACAGGACTGGGACTACAGATTTCAAAACAACTTGTGGAGCTCCACGGAGGAGAAATTACCATCCAAAGCCACCAAAATGAAGGTACCCAAATTACCATCACCCTTCCCAAGACTTAAAGCTTACACTATCCTATTGCACACAAGCCATGAACAGCAATTCAACACCGCAGTCGCCCGTATCGACCACCAAAGGACTGACCAAAATCTTAATTATTGAGGATGAAGATGCCATCCGTGAGAATATTGCCGAAATGCTGAATGTACACGGCTACTGGGTCCAAACCGCCGCCAATGGGCAGGAAGGTGTCTCAAAAACATTGGCCTTTAAGCCCGATTTGGTACTCTGTGACATCATGATGCCTCAGATGGATGGATATCAGGTCTTGGAAACCATTCGAAATTCAGGCACGCAATCAAATACCCCATTCATCTTTTTGACCTCTATGGCAACTACTACCGACATCCGGAAAGGTATGTTGCAGGGAGCCGACGATTATTTAACCAAGCCTTTTAAATTTCCTGAACTAATTGAGACCATTGAAAGCCGACTAAAACGAGAAAGAATAAGAAAAGAAGAGCTCAAGACGCAAATCAACGACCACCTCTTCAACCTCAACAAACTTTCTACCCACGAATACAATACACCCTTGAGCAGTATGCTCGGTTTTCTGAACTTATTGACCGAACATTCTGCTTCATTTGATAAGGAAGAAACCCTCTCGATGCTAGAACTGGTCACTTATTCGTCGATAAGGCTGAAGAAAACCCTGGATAACACCCAATTGCATCTACTTTTACAGAAACTTGACCCCTCCAGCAATTGGTATAGTCAATATACCGAAGGTACATCAATCTTGCAACAAAATGAGGTGCAAAAGTTAGTGGCCGAACTGGCGCATCAACACCAACTCCATTCGAACCATGTCAATCCTTTCAAGGTGTTTATTGAGCCCGCATCTATCGCGATGGCGGAAAAAAACTTAAAGAAAGTACTGGAAGAATTGGTAGAAAATGCCTTCAAATTTTCAGATGAAGGCACCGAAGTAATGGTCATCGGAATCAAAAACAAAGATACATATACCCTAACGATTACCAATTGGGGAAGAGAGTTTAAAGTGGAAAACATTTCACAAATAGCCCCCTACGTGCAGTTTGAAAGAGAGATATATGAGCAGCAAGGCTTAGGGCTAGGGTTATGGATTGCCCGCCAATTGCTCACTTTAAACAAAAGTCAACTCGATATTTACAGTAAAGAGGGTATTACCTCTTTGATCCTCACCTTCAAGCTGGTAAATCCTTAAATCACGACTGTGATCACTAAGTATAAACTAACGATATAATGGCAACTATTTTAATTGTAGAGGATAATGAGGAAACCATGAACAACCTTGTAGAATACCTGACAATTGCAAACAATACCGTCAGGGGCTCTTCCAATGGTATTGATGCATTAAAAATATTAGAGGAATTTATCCCCGACATCATTATCAGCGATATCCAGATGCCAGGAATGGATGGAATCACTTTTTTGAGAGAAAAACAAAGAGACCCTCGTTTTCAATCTATTCCTTTGATTTTTTTAACTGCCAACGTCACTACCAGTCAGAAATTAATTGGGTTGGAAGGCGGGGCCATTGATTATATAACCAAGCCATTTCAAATGAAGGAGTTGCTTTTAAAAATCAAAAATTTGACTGACCTTACCATCAATCTATCCAAAACAAACCTACTTCTTTCCTCCACTTCCGAAAACGATAATATTATTCAGTTTAAAGCAGATTTCGAAAAAGTCTTGTTTCCGTTGCTTACTAATCCCAATTTGTTAATCACGGATGTAGCCTTTAAGCTTAACATGAGTCGTTCGGCGTTACAAAGGAATGTGGTCAGGTACTATAAAATGAGCTTCAGTGATTTGGTAAGGCTCTATCGATTGGAAAAAGCCCTAGGTTTATTATTGAACACCGACAAAAGTATTGAAGAAATTGCCCAGCTTTGTGGATTCAACAGCCTATCTTATTTCTCCCGA
>JAIXPV010000579.1 GCA_027486105.1 Runella sp.
AAAACGCTCGCCTCGTTTGGTTTCCAAAAACGGCGGGGCGGGAATCTCCGTCAACATAATGAGCTCGTCCCGATTGCGTTTGTTTTGTGTGAAAATGGATTGAAAAGCTTTTTGAATTTGCTTGTTTTTGGTCAGTTGCTCGGCTTCTTTTAGATATGCGGCTTCTACTTTTCCACTCCTGCCCGCGTCTTCTTCTTGGGCATAAACAGCACTAAAAATGAGCATGAAGCAGGTAAAAAGTCCAAGTAGGCTCAAGGTGTGTTTTCTATTTTTCATAGTTTGTTTTTAGTGGTTATTATTTTGTCAATTTTACAATAGATGGGTTTAACTAGTCACGCAAAGTCATTAATAAACAGCAACTTACCGCATCAACTATTTCCATATCACCGAGGAATCTATACTGGCAATCGTAGCCCTACCCGTGAGTACCATCGCCAATTCAAGTTCATTTCGCAGTATTTCTAATACTTTTGCTACGCCTTCGGCACCACCGCAGGCTAGCCCGAAACAGATGGGTTTGCCCACCAATACGGCATTGGCTCCCAAAGCAATGGCTTTCAGTATATCGGTTCCTCGCCGTATGCCGCCATCCATCAATATCGGGATTCTTTTGTTTACTTTTTCGGCAATTCGTGGAAGCGCTTCGATGGTGGCGGGCACGGTGTCCAGATTTCGTCCGCTGTGGTTAGAGACGATAATTCCTGATACGCCGGCTTCAATGGCTTTTTCGGCGTCTGCGGGATTTAAAATTCCTTTGAGCAACACGGGGATTTTGGCGAAGGATTGTATCCATTCAATGTCTTTCCACGTAAGGGATTTTGTTAGGGCGAACGCATCAGACATGTGGGGCGTATGTACACCATCAGGCAAGGCAAAATTGACTCTTTGTTGACGGTTACGAGCACCCGCTACGGGGGTATCTACCGTAACACAGAGGGCGCGACACCCCTGATATTCAGCTTCTTGAACAAGGTCTTTGGTAAAGTACCGGTCGTCTCTGACGTATAACTGAAGCCAGAGCGGTTGAGTAGCCACCCTTGCTATTTCTTCCAAAGGGGTAGTGGTAAATGAACTAACCACGTAAATGGCCTTTGCGGCACCAGCACCCCGAGCGGTAGCAAGCTCGCCTTCAGAGTGCATGATTTTGTGATAGGCCGTTGGAGCAATGAGTATAGGGTAGGACAAATCCAGCCCCAAAAGAGAAATACTCGTATCAATTTGGCTGACGTCGGTAAGTACCGTTGGGTTGAGTTTTATCGCATCCAACGCCTGTCGATTCCATCGAACCGTAAACTCGTCAGCGGCGCCACTTGCTACGTATTCGTAAGCCATTGTGGTCATTTTACCCACCGCCAACTTTTCAAAATCAAACAGATTGACGATTTTTGAAATATCAATTTTATCCATTCCCCGTTCATTTTGTTGGTTCATTTCTTTTTCTCAGGTACGGCTTCCATCAGTAAAGCATAGGCTTTGTTCAAGGCTCTGCCTCCTGCCTGAGAGCCTTTGTAATGCCCGAGCCTAACAACCACCAAATCGTGAGAAGGAATAATCGTAACCGACTGACCTCCTGCTCCCAACATCATATAAGCATCTTTGGGGATTGGGAAACCCCCATCGCCGTTTATCCAGAACAAGCCGCCATAAATCGGCCTCCCATCGGCTAGCCAAGGTTCGGCGAGGGTACTCACAAATTTTGTAAAGCCTTCGGGCAAAATGCGTTCACCGTTCCAAACACCGTCCTGCAAATATAGATTTCCTAGCCTCGCCCAATCTCGTCCTGAGGCAAATTCGTAGCCTTGGGTTAGAAAATTACCGTACGGGTCGGTTTCCATAATCATCGTCCGAACGCCAATTTTATCAAACAAAGCCCGTTGCGGAAAAGTATGATAGACTTCGCCCAGTTTTTCGATTCCCAACCGATTCAGGTAATTGGTCAGGACAGGGTCAGAGTTTCGGTAGCGGCCCACGGTGTTTGGTAGCCATTGTTGAGGCAGATTGGCCGCATACTCAAACGAATTGACCGCCCCAGTGTACAAATACAAATGGTCGGGATAACCCAGAGCGGGATTGTAGTCGGGGTCTTGTGGCGCACGGCAGTACAATCCACTCGACATGTGCATGATGTCCATAATTCGGATTTTAGCGCGTTCGTCGCCTTTGCCCTGCCATTGCGGAATAGGGGCGGGTTGGTCTAATTTATAAACACCTTTCCCAATCAAAATACCCATAATGGTGGCCGACAGGCTTTTTCCCATTGACCAGCTTTCCAAAGGTGTATCTTTTGTAATACCCTCTCCGTAGTGTTCAGCAATGATACGGCCTTTGTACGTGACCACGAAAGCGGCCGTTTGGGCTTCGGCTGACTCGAAAGCAGCTTTGATGGCTTGTTCCACTTTGGCCTTATCTATTTCTGAAGGCATTGGGTCAGTGGGCAACACATCACCCATGGGCCACGGAGTTGTAGCAGCATCGGGTAGATTACGAACTACTTTTACGGGTTTAAAATTCAGCGAATTACTCCCTTCTGGCAAGGTGATACAACCTTGGTCGCTCGTATAAATAGCGGTTCGGGTAACGCCGTTGGGCAAAGTAATCGAAACTGATTTTTTATTATAATCAACGACGGGCTTGCCTACTTTGGCCCGCTCAGCGTAGGGGCTTGTAAAATACCCCACATTTTCGGCGGCGAAGTCGGGTTTGAGACCCGTAATGAACACCGCCGAGCACATGATTTTGGCGTAGCCCGACGTATGGTGTGAAAGGGCATCTCCAGGAGGAGCTTTGTAGGTGGCGGTCTTCAATTCGAGTTGAGCGCCCCGCGCAATTAGTTTAGTGCGGGCGTCTTGAGCGTTGATAATCAGGCAATTCAAAAGTTGAAAAGCCAAAAAGAAAAGAAGAAAAATTCGGTTCATTTTGAGGTTTGTTTAGGGTTTAAGAGTAGATTGGCTACGTAATCATTGGCATCATTTTGCTGTCTTCTCTGGCAAACTTGATACCGATTTAATTTCTTGTGAGGCATTTTATACTTCCGATAAGAGCTTATTCAGCGTTGGTAAAACCATTATTACTTCGGTGGATTCCCCCTCTTCTGAATCAATTTTGATTTCACCCTTGTGGATTTCGATGATGTCTTTGCTCATAAACAACCCCAAACCCGTGCCTTTTGAGGTAGGTTTGGTGGTAAAAAACGGATTACAAAGTCGTTCCAAATCACGCGGAGAAACGCCCGTTCCGTTGTCTTTTATTTTTAAAATAATTTCATCATTCACCAATTCTGTCGATATTTTTATTTGGGGACTAAACAATTTGTCGGTCTCCCTTCTGTCGGCAAGGGCATAAAATGAATTATCGATGATGGCCACAATCACCTCCCCAAACTCGGGCGGTAAAATCTTGGTTTCGAGGGGTTGTTTTACCAAGTCTAGGATGAGTTGCACCGTAAAATCGGGATAATTTACTTTTATTTCATCGTATACTGATTTGGCTTCATTTTCAACAAACACATTGAGGTCGGTTTGCAAAAAGTTTTTTGATTTTTCTTTCAAGAGCTTTTGCATGTCTTTTACGATTCTCGTTGTAGTAGCACCATGCTCGTAAATTTTTATCACACTGCTTTTAATAAGGTCTACGACACTCAAAAACTCTTCTTTTATACTTTCTGGTACGGAGTCTTTGTGCTTTTCAAGCATTTCATTTAGTTCATCCACCAAAAGGCTTGAGGATTCTGAGAAATTGTTGATGTAGTTGAGCGGGTTCAGAAGTCGGTCAACGATGCCCTTGGTGAGTTGTCCCACCGAAGCCAACTTTTCCTGCCTGATGAGTTCTTCTTGGGCATTTTTAAGGTGATTTAGGGTTTTTTCAAGGTCTTCTTGCGAGGCCCTCAGCTCGGCCGTGCGTTGTTGTACTTGTTGTTCGAGCAGTATATTTTGATTGGCAAGCAGTTGTTTTTTCTCCTCACTGACTTTGACGAGTTTGTTGGCCTGCTCTTGGATGTCAATCAACAATTCTTTCATCAGCAGCGACACATACACCACTAATGAAATCGGGAAAGAAATGCGAATGCCCGTCAACAACAAATTATAATTGTAAGGGGTGTTATTATAATCAAAAAATGCCATTAGGATCGCAAAACAACTTGCCACTATCACCCCGACAATAAGAGCCCGGGAAGCGCCTTTTATGTGGTCTCGCCCCAGTAAAATGAGCGCTATGAAGATACAAAACTGTATTGGTAAATAATAATCAATCAACAAGCCATCAAAAACATATACATTTAAAAAGCCTCCCAACGCGTGTATACCGATAATAAAGAAAGACCATCCTCGGGAGATTTTAATGCGTAAAACCGTCATCAGAGCAACAATCGCAAAGCCGTTGCTTGCCCAGGCCGTCAGGCTCAATACCAGCGCATTAACCACCAATTCTTGGTGCGAAAGGCTAAAATTAAGTAAAAAACGCGCTAGCATTTCAACAGAAATCAGGGACTGAACAATGGCAATCAAATGAATGATTTTCTTCTCGTACAGATTGAGCAAAGACAACAGCCAAAGCAGCAATGCAATCAATAAAGAGACAAACAACCAAGTGGCAGTGTAGACGGCGTTATTCTCAGCCCGTTGATGCATTGAGGTCGTGTATTGGGCACCAGTAAGCGAGAGCAGCTGCCCCGAACGAGGTAATGAGGGCAACAATAGGGGTTGTAATTGCGAGGTTTCATCCACGATATGAATCGCAATCAAATGCGCTTGCTGAGGTTGTATGTGTACAGGTACTGGCAGCACATAATACGGGTTATGCTCCTGAAACGGCTTTCCATCGCGCCCTGTATTGCCGTAAGAATGAATCAATTGTCCATCCAAATACACATCCATTGCCGCCCATGTTTCTTTGGATAGACTTAAAGGAAAATGCAAGAAAGTAGAATCCAACTTCACTCTGAGCCGAAACCAACCCTCCACCAACCCTGTTGAATCGGCGTAGCGGGCAGCTATATCTGCTGGGCGAAAATGTTGCCAATCAGAAGTATTGAGGTTCTTTTTTGACCAATCGACATTATTTCCTGATTTAAATACCCAGCCGTGCATCGATGAAATAACCAGTCGCTCGTCTGGTGCAAACATTTTTTTGGACAAGACTACCGTAGTATCCTGCCCAAATCCCGAAAAACAAACAAGGTTGAAAAGTATGGCGCGAAGAATGCGTTTTATCATGTTATCGCTCGTGATTATTGTTGCTTGATGGGCAATTCCACCCTAAACGTCGTCCCCTCGCCCTCTACACTCTCACATTCAATCGTTCCGCCGTGGCCTTTCGTCACAATATCATACGC
>JAIXPV010000636.1 GCA_027486105.1 Runella sp.
AAAGTTCTTTTCCATAATGTTGATCAAACATGGCTTTATACAAAACATAGTTATCAGTGTCATTTACCAAACGACCAAAAATGTTACTTGTCGGCGTATATTCACGCCCATTTGGCGGTAATCCATTTTCGCTTTCGTGAAAGAATTTGCCTTTGTTAATACTTAAAGCAAGGGCTATTCTACCTGTAATTGTGTCTCTTTTGAAATCATAGATATTTGTAATTCTATCTAAAAGTTCAGTGCTTTCGCTGTCTATTTTAAATCTAATCATTGCTTATTGTATTAAAATATCCGCTTTTTAAATTTGTATTTACCCCATCATTTAAAAGTAAATATGATTTTGAAATATTCTCTGAAATCTCTTTGAATCTTTTTGGTGTTATCTCACTATTTGTAGAGAATAAAACAACCTGTTCAGAAAGTAATGGGTAATATTTTTTTGTAATATTATCTCTGTGTTCCTCGTCAAGTCGTCCTAATGGAGTATCAATGAAAATTGGAAGACTTTTAACGGATTCTTTTAAAATAGCCTTTATTAAACAAGAGATATAAATCTGCTTTTCACCAGAGGATAGGCTTTCTTTTCTGATCTCGTTATCATCTTGGTCAAAAAGAGTGATTTTCATTCCTTGTCCAGAAGCAAGAATAGTAACCTTTACATCTTCAATAAATTTAGTTTGATTAGGCTCACTATTCAATTTGTGCATTAGTTTTTTCAGTTCAGAAAGAATTGTTTTTCCTAAGCTATCTTTATGCATATTTTTTTGTTCATCAAGGAACTGATGTAAAAGATCAATATATTGATTACTCTTTTGAATCTTTAATTTGTTTTGCTCGTTAATATTAACTTTTTTTACCAAAGTAACTAATTGTTGATTGAGTCTTACTATATCACTTCTCAGCTTTGTAATTTGTTGATTATTTTCACCAATTAGTCTGTTTTTTTCTGTGATATTATAGTCTGCGGTTTCTTTTTTAGAAGAATACTCTAGGATTAGTTCGTCTTCCAGATCTGCGTCAACTTTACTTAGGGTTTTATTTAGATCGGATAGTTTAACTTTTATCTCGTTAAATTCTTCAATTGTATTTTCAAATAAATCTTTTGATTGTGTATTAACTAGGTTGATCGCATCTTCAATTAGCTTCTTTTCAGAATTAGTGAGGTCGTGTTCAAATTCGAGTTCTGAGTACTCACCGTTTTCTTTAAATATTTGCAACCCTAAAGTTTGTGCTTTTTCGTAATAAAACATTTTGTCCTTTAAAGACATTGTTGAATTGTTAGGCTCAGGAGGTTTGTTAAAAAGTAATTCAATAAAGTTTTCAATTTTTTCCGAGTTTTCCTTTGATGAGTTTTGTGATAGATCATTTTTTTCTTGAATTTCTAAATGCTCTTTTACTTCTTCCAATTTTCCTGTGAGAATAGCAAGAGGAATTATTTCACTTAACTCATTAAATCGATCAGCGAGGTCTATTTCTTTAGCCTTTAATTTGTCGATTTCAATTAGGATAGCGTTTCTATCAAATGATGAATTACCTTGTTTGCTATGTTGAGATATTAGATTGTCGTATTCTCTTATTTTTTTCTTTAAATCATCTATTTCTTTAAGTTTTTCAGCATTTTCTTCTTCGAGTTTAGTCATCTGATTATCAGATATTTCAATCGCTTTTTCATTGTTGATAATTTGTTCCTGAAGGTTTTTTGATGCTCCTTCTTTTTTTAGAGTATTGATATAAAATTCAATGTCCTCAATTAAAGTCTCGTATGTATCTAAACCAAGGATCTTTCCGAGAGCATCATTAATAAAACTGCCTTCATCCTTTATTGACAAATTTGCTATTTCTGCAATCTTTTCGGCATCAAAAAATACAAACTTTGCTGCGTCAATTGGAATGATGTAATCGTTTATGAAATTGATTTTGTCACTTTCATCATCAAAAATTTCAAGTTGTGAAGCTACATCAATAATTGAAAGCGTTTCATTCATTGAAGCAACATCAAAATTTCTTCTAATTAGTATGGTATTTGAGTTAAGTGTTCTTAATTCAGGTAATTCAATTTCTGATATTGAAATACTTACAGAAAACCTAGTTTTGTTTTCTTTTTTTGCTGTCCAGTTGATAGATTGTTGCATAAAGGAATAATAGTTTTTTCCTTTTGGATCTCTTTTTTGAAATTCTCATCTATCTGCGAAATCTTATCTCCAAATAAACACCAAACGATGGAAAGTAAAAAATTTGTTTTACCATATCCATTTCGACCACCAATAATGACAATATTTTTCTCATCATTAGTTTCAAGGTCAACATTAACTGAGTTGTAATATTGCCTAAAATTATTTATTTCAATGTTTGAAAACTTCATTTTATTGCTTTTTCGATTATATCATTAATTTTTTGTTGATGATAGTTGTTTCGTTTCAATAACTTCTTTGTTCTTACAGATTCAAGGAGCGACTTTAAAGAATCATAATCAATACCCTTATCCGTAGATATTTCTTTTAGTCTTTGATCTTGCAATACTTTAGTTTCTTTTATTTTCATATTGTTAAGTTGTTTTGGTTATCAATTTCAATAAATTTTTGTTCAATTAAATGTTCAATGATATACTTCATATCCTCAAGGCTTATGCCTAGTTGTTTAGAAAAATATTTTTCAACATATAGCCTATTAATTATATGATTTTGCTTTATGTAGTACGTTATAGTTTTACCTAAATATTTTGGTAAATTGCAGAGTTTTGAGTTGTAAGATTTACCATTTAATCCAACAAAGCCTTGGTTAAATATAATAAATTGATTTTTAGGATCAAGTTTAAGATTAGTTTTTATGTTTTTTGAATTAGTCTCTTCCCTGTATCTGTGAACTTCATTCACTAATTCTAATATGTGAATAGGGTAATTCTTATCCTCTAAATAATCTAATATTATATTTTTTATTGTTCCTCCTTTTATTCCCTCTTTTTCAGTTTCCCATTTTTTTAAACCATAAGTACTACTTCTGCCAAAGTATATTATTTCGGGTGTTCGTTGTAAACTTCCCCTCAATGCTTCTTTGTTTTTTATTGTTTCAGGAAAATCTTTTTCTATTAATTTATAGATCTCCTCAATATTTGAAGGAATACATAGTTTTTCAAGGGCCTCTATTGCAAATTCTGAAAGTTGTTTGACTGTATTTCTTTTGAAAACAATATTGTCGTTAAGGTCAATTGTGAGGTCGAACTCTTTATTAATGATTTTTTCGGCAAAAGGTAAAATAAGTGGTATTATGGTTATATCTTCTATTTTTATAAAATTGCTTAAATAACTTTTGAAGTCGAACCAATATGTTTCTTCAATTCTCTCATTCAATCTTTTATCTAAATCATCAACGAAATTATTAAAGTCAAATAGATAGGTTAGCTCCTGTTTTACTAAGTAAAAATTATCCCAATTGTGGCGACCTCTTGAATTAAATGTTTTTGGTTGCAAGACATCTTCGGTATTACCTAAGAGTTCAAATTTGTCTGGAATGTAAGAGTAGATTAATATTGAGTTAAATTCAGCAGTAAAATTGGTGTTATTGGTTTGGTTAATCAATTTATTTAGATCCTCATCAACAATTATCAATTGTTGATGAGGATCTAAATAATATTTTTGATATATATCGTCATCTATATATCTTAAAAACTGTAGATTGGAGAATAGATTTTCTAAAATACCTTTTCGTATTTGCCTTACTCGTTCTCCAGAAATATTTAATTCTTTCGCCATTTCATCTACTATAAGTGCAGGTTTACTTTCATAAATTTTAAAGGCTTTTTTAAAAATGATATTTTCATTTTTATCAAATATGGAATCTTTATATATCAAAAAGTCAACTAGACTAAATATAGATAGAGATTCTAAAATTTCATTTGGTATCGAAGAAATTGAAAATGTCTGTTCAATGAAAAATCTGTTTCGCAATACAACTAAATCATTTTTATTGTCTACTTTCTCGACTTTTTCAATAAAATCAATTATCGAATCAAAAAAAAATTTTAACTCAATAACTGTTTTTGCTCCTACATTTTTTATATCCTGAAAATTGAACTTATCATTACTTAAAATTCTATCATTTATGTTTCGGATTTTTAAATTACCATTTAAAAACGAGGTTATAGCATTCTTGCTTCTGTTAGATAAGTTATTTGCATTTATTTCAATGAAACTATTTACTATTTCTCTCTGAGTTCTTGTGAAGTTAGATATTGTCGAGATTAGCTTTTTTTCAGGCCTTAAAGGTTCAGCTAAGAGACTACTATCAAAATTTAAATATTTCAGACATAGAGCTGTCAATTCTTCATTGGACTTTCTTCCGCAATTTCTTAGATTATCAAAAGTTTGATAATCACGATAGTGTTTTAATACTGCATTCAAGTCTTTTAAGTTATTGTTATTGCAAACATTGAATGAACGAACACTAATATCTTCAGAATGATATATTTCCTTTATTGTCATTTATCCCTCAATCAAATTAAGTTCGGTAGTATTTTGGCATTGGTAAAATTCAGGTTTTTTTGCTTACGAAGCTGTCGCCAGTGTGTTGGGGCAAGTAAATGTGCCTGAATGTTTGAATTGACATTTTATGTCTTTCGTTTTTTGTTCACTGTCCTCTTTTTACACTGAGCGATAACTCTCAAATATGCGAAAGTTATGCCATATTTTTTGTATTTATTTAAACTTTATCGGGTTTTTGTTGCACTATTGATGTCGTACTTTCTCAAAAGACGGGCAGCATATCGCCCTTTTTGAAGTTTTTGTTGTACTACTGATGTCGTACTTTTGTGGAGGCGGTATTCAACTGAATCAACTTGTCCACTCAGAAAGAAGCGTACCAAGGCCCCAAATTCCTCCCGAAAGCTACTGGTTTTTATGCCTAGCACCAAGTCGTGTCATAAAATAGTTATCAAGCGGTAGTTTGTCTAAAAAAGAGGCAGCACTAGCCCAAAAACGCCTAGTCGCAGTATTCATTTTAAGAAAATCCTGTTGAAAAAAATGATGAACAAAGCGTATTGGTACGGCATAGCCTTGGTTTTTGGAAGTGGAATAGGGGTAGCCCAAACGGGCAGCGTTCACGAACCCGTGCGGTACGTGGGCGGCGAAAGCGTAGACCCTCAGGTGCACGAGGGGCGGTTGCGGTACGCGGTAGGCGTGGAGAGTCGCCAAACGTTGCGCGTCAATCGTACGCATCCCGAGCGGGCCGATGGCTTTGGGTGGACCTACAACCACGCCTCCAACCTGTGTTATTGGAACGATACCTTCTATCAGCAATACCTCAGCAACCCCGTCGATGAGCACATTGCACCAGGGCAAACGCTGGTCGTGACCTCCAAAGATGGGCGTACGTGGAGCAAACCCACGGTGGTGTTTCCGCCGTACGTGGCTCCCAAGGGCGTCAAAATCCCCAAAGGCTCGGATGGCTACATGATGCACCAGCGCATGGGTTTTTATACCGCACCCAACGGGCGGCTGTTGGTGTTGGCCTTTTATGCCCACACCGAAGAGCCTTTTAAGGAAGGCGGCATCGGGCGCGTGGTGCGCGAGGCCTACAAAGACGGCACCTATGGCCCCATTTATTTTATCCGTTACAGCAGCCACACCACCGTCGACGGCATGAAGTGGAACGAGAAGAACACGAGCTATCCGTTCTACCAAAAATCTACCGACAAAGGTTTTGTGGAGGCCTGCAATGCCCTTTTGGCCGACAAACTCATGACCTTGCAATGGCGCGAAGAAGACCTTGGGTTGGATGGGTTTTATAAAAACAATCTGGACAAATCGCTTGATATTCAGGCGTTATCGTACTACCACCGCAAAGACGGCAAAGTGGTGGCGTTGTGGAAACGCTCCAAGGCGGCCTTGTCGGACGATGAGGGCCTAACTTTTTCTACGCCTGTTAAAGTACCGACGCTGACCATGGCGGGCGGCAAGCAGTGGGGGCAGCGCACCGACGACGGGCGCTACGCCATCGCGTACAATCCCATCGAAATGGACGAGCATCGGTTTCCACTGACGGTCATCACGGGCGACGACGGCGCCATTTTTGACAATATGCTGCTCGTGCAGGGCGAAGTGCCACCGCGTCGGTTTTTTGGGCGTTGGAAAGACTTCGGCCCCTGCTACGTGCGCGGTATCGAAGAAGGCAACGGCAATCCGCCTGGCAATGACCTGTGGCTGTCGTACAGCATGAACAAAGAAGATATTTGGGTCAGCCGCGTGCCCACGCCCGTGCGCTACGCGGTCAAAGGCAACGTCAACGATGGTTTTGACGCGCTCGACCTCAATGGCAGCGTGCCCGACTGGAACATATACGCTCCGCAGTGGGCACCTGTTACGGTGGTCAACACGCCCAAATCCACGGGCAAATGCCTCGAATTGTCGGACAAAGACCCGTACGACTACGCCCGTGCCATTCGGGTCTTTGAAGAAGGGACCCAAATTGAATGTTCGCTCAAAGTACAACCCGCACAAAACCAAAGCGGCTCGCTCGAAATTGACCTCACCGACCGCTACGGCAACCGCCCCGTGCGGGTGCGATTTGACGAAAAAGGAAATATCATCGTTGCCGACGGAGGCACGGAGAAAATCGTGCAAACCTATCAGCCAGCGCAGTGGTACGAACTGACGTTTAGGGTCAATGCCACACTGACGGGAAGTTTTGATTTGAGCATCAACGGTAAAAAAGTGTTGGAAAATGCGGCCTTGGCCGAAGCCGTCAAATCGGTGGAGCGCCTGTCGTTGCGCACAGGCCCTTACCGCAATCTGCCCAACCGTAAATCGCCCAATGAAGACCCGCACCCACCGCTCGCTGGCGCCGATGAACCTGTGGCCCAGGCGGTGTTTTACGTCGATGATGTATTGATAAAACACCCGTAGAGGCATGCCCGCGGCGGCACGGTACGCCGCGGCGGGTCCGCTTACGTCTGCCCGAACATAAAAAAGGCATGTATCAGTTAATAGATAATTTTTTGGACACAAGATAGGTACGATTTCCTTGTTATTCAGTAGTATACCGTCAACGCTCCGTTCCTAAACCTCAAAAATGTAATTGTTATCATGGAAGAACAAAAAATCAAGCTTGATTCCAATAGCCGCCGCGATTTCATCAAGGCCTCTTCTCTGGCGGCCACGTCGTTTTTTATTGTTCCACGCCACGT